>NZ_JRMK01000050.1:0-27068 GCF_000972925.1 Mycobacterium sp. UM_Kg1
CCCTGCCGCTCGTGCGATTGCGATGGCGGCCCGGCCGACGCCGCCGGTTGCGCGGTGGATCAGCACCTTGTCGTCTGGTGTGATGCGCGCAAGGTCGTGCAGTCCGTACCAGGCGGTGGCGTATGCGGTCGGCCACGCGGCGGCTTCAGTCAGCGGCAGCTCCGCCGGCAGGGTGGCCACCCGCCGGGCATCGCAGGTGATGAACGTGCTCCAAAAGCCGTCGGGAGAAATCCCGGCGACGCGGTCGCCCACCCGGTGGCCGGCGACATCAGGGCCGACCGCCGTCACCACGCCCGCGAAATCGGCGCCCAGCTGCTGCAGGCCCGCCTCGATGGGAGACGCCTGCGCCCAATCGACTCCGGCGACTGTCACCGCAACCTCGATCTGACCGCTGCCCGGCACGATCCGCGGGTGCGCGACTGGCTCCCACGAGTCGGGTTCGGTCGCGTCGCTGCGCTGCAGGCGCAGGCAGGCTTGGCCGTGTTCGACCACGGTGGTCCGCCGATCGGCTGGGCCGAGCGGGCGGGGACGCAGCCGCGCTGTGTACCAATCACCGTCACGCCAAGCGGTCTCGTCCTCCTCGGACCCGCTGCGAAGTTGCTCCGCAAGGTGGGCGGTCAATGCCTCGTCCTGCTCGGCGGCGCGGCCGTCGACATCGATCTGGGTGACCTTCAAGTGCGGATACTCCGAGTCGACAACCCGCAGCAGCCCACGCAGACCGGCTTGTTCCAGATTGGGCCGATCCCCCGGTCGGACCGCGGCGGCGTCCCTGGTCACCACATACAGCCGTGGTGACTCGCCGGGAAGCGCCACCATCTGCCTCACAATGTCGAGCAGGTGCGCCACCACGTCCCGAGCCCGCCGCGGGGGGTGGAAACCGGTGAGCGCTGGCGGGGTAACCACAACAACGCCGGTTAGGCCATTGAGCGCCTCGTTGACGGCTGGCGCCTGCCCGCGGCCGATCGGCGTCGCAACGGTGCGGGATCGCGCCGCTTCGCCGTTGAGTGCCTCGCCGAGGCGGCCGGTCAGGCTATCCGTGGCGTCCGCCATGCTCAACACCAGCCAGCTTCCCGCATCGGTCGGCGCTGCGGCCGGGTGATCACGGCGCTCCCACTCGATGGTCAGCAGGCGCTCATCGAGGGTGCGCTGCGCGGACTCGCTCTCCGATCGGCCGGCCGCGAACTGCAGACCCTCGACGGTGAGCAAGACCTTGCCCGTGCCGTCCATCAACTCCAGATCAGCCTCGCAGGCGCCGGCTCGCGTAGCCGTCACCGTGCTCAGGCAGTACCGCACGTCGCGGATCAGATGGTGGCGACGGAGCCTGCGCACGCCGACCGGCCGCAGCAGTCCCCCATCGCCGGCGCGCGGGACATCGGGCCGCATGACGGCAGACATGATGCACGCTTCGAGGAGGGCTGGGTGGACTTCATAGAGTCCCTGCTGCGAGCGGGCCGGCCCCGGCAATGCGACTTCGGCCAACGCCGTGGCACCGATGGTGTGCCGGCCGTCGCCGACGCTAACCGCGACCAGACCCGAGAAGGCCGGGCCGTACTGGATTCCGTCACGGTCTGCTGCGTTTCGCAGATCAGCGCCGCCCAGGCGGGTCTGGTGTGCGGCCAGCAACGCGGCGACGTCACGAATTGACGGTTGCCGCACCTCCGGCGGAGCCTGCAACACCGCGGTAGCGCAGTCGACGCGGTCGCGCCCCTGATGGGTGTGCACCCCGAAGTCGAGGACGCCGGGCGCCACCACCACGGCCCCCGAGGACACCGAGGTCCAGTCCTCCAGGGGCAGTATCTGTTCGAACCGCAGGTCGCGAACCTCGGCTGATTCGCCCAGGCTGGTACGGGCTGCGGCCAAAGCCATCTCACAGTAGGCAGCCCCGGGCAGGACGGCGACGTTGTGAACCCGGTGATCGTCGAGCCACGGGTGCGCAACAAGTCCGACTTCGCCTTGCCAGACGTGGCGTTCGGGTTCCTCCACCAGGTGTACGTGCGCTCCCAACAACGGGTGGACGGCCCGGACCGCGGGGCCGCGCGGAGTGCTGTCTGCGTCCTCCCGGCTGAATATCAGCTCGCGGTGGTTCCAGCTCGGCAGCGGCGCTTCCACCAGTGTTCCCGATGGGTAGTGCGCAGCGAAGTCCACTGCGGCTCCGACGCTGTGCAGGTCAGCGACGAATCCGCACAATCCGTTCCAGGGCCGGTGTTCTGGTGGGGTGGCCAGTAGCGCAGCGATAGGAATGTCGAGGCTGCCGGCATTCTGCTCAAGGACAGCAGCCAATCGCGAGTGCGACGCCAGCTCTCCGAAAACCCGGTAGCCGTCCTTGATCGCCGCCTGCACGGCTGCTGCGAACCGCGCCATGTAACGCAGGTTGTCCGCCCAGTACTGGCCGTCGAATGACGGCCGGTCACGTGGCGACCACAGTGTTGCTGAGTAGTAGGGGATTTCGGGCTCAGTCGCCTTCAGGTCGGCGAGGGCTTGAACCAGGTCATCGAGGACCGGTTCGACCTGTGACGAGTGTAGGGCGACCGCGACGTCTACCTGCCGTGCCGGTACACCCTGTTGCTGCCAGGCGGCCAGCAGGTCGCGAACGGTCTCCCCGTCGCCGCCGATGGTTGTCGACACCGGCGACTCGACCACGGCCAGCACCGCGTCGGATACGTCACGAATGGAGAGCTCCGACAGCACTTGCTGCGCAGGAAGTTCCACGTTCGCCATGGCACCACTGCCGGCGATCCGCGCCAGCAACCGTGACCGGCGACAGGCGACGCGGAGTCCGTCCTCCAGGGTCAGCCCGCCGGCTACGACGGCCGCCGCCGTCTCCCCGAGCGAATGCCCGACAACGGCGCCCGGCCGAACCCCGTGGGCCTTCATGGCTTCAGCCAGTGCGACCTGGATGGCGAAATTCGTCGGCTGCACTCGTTCGACTTCGGTGGGCGGCAGCTCGGCAGCGATGGTTTCGGCAAGTGAAAATCCGGACTCTTCGGCGACGATCGGCTCCATCTTTGCGATCGCGGCGGCAAAAGCCGGTTCTTCGGCGAGCAATGCCACCATGGGCGTCCACGCGGGAGGCTGGTCGGAAAACACCCATACCGGCCCGCGACCGTCGGATCCGATGGCAGGCGGGTAGGCCAGGTCACTGTCGGCGATCTCGCGCAGCGCCTCGCCGAGTTCGCCGAAGTTGCTCGCCACCACGGCCGTTCGTACCGGACGGTGTGACCGCCGCCGCGCCAGTGTGTAGCCGAGATCGGCGAGTCCGGCGGTAGTCATCGTGCTGCCGTATTTGTCGACCCAGTCCGCCAGCCGGGCAGCTGTCGCACGCAGCTGGGCCGCCGACGTCGCCGATATCGGGACGAGCAGCGGCGCTTGCCGGCCGACTCCTGTCGCCGATTCCGTTACCGTCGGCTCAGGCGGTTGTTCGACGATGACGTGCACATTGGTGCCCGACAGGCCGTGCGAAGATACCGCGGCCCGACGCGGCTGGCCCGCCTTGTTCGACCAAGTTATATTCTCTTGCGGCACGACCAGATTGGTCTCTATGTCGGCCAGCTGATCCGGCAACCGGGTGAAATGCAGATGCTGTGGGACCGTTCCGTGCTGGAGTGCCAGTATCGCCTTCATCAGGCCCAGCGGTCCGGATGCCGACTGGCAGTGCCCGAAGTTGGTCTTGACCGACCCCAAAAAGCAGCGGTCGTCGGTGCCGTAGACTGCGGCCAGTCCGGCATATTCGGTCAGATCCGCGGATGGGTTTCCCAGACCGTGCGCTTCAACCAGCTCCACCGTGGCGGCTTCGACACCGGCGGCGGCCAACGCGGCCTGATACACCGCGACCTGCGCCGGCTTCGACGGCCCCTCGGCCGCTCCCGTGCCGCCGTCCTGATTGGCGGCACTGCCGCGCAGCACCGCCAGGATGCGGTTGTGATCGCGGATGGCCTCAGGCAATCGTTTGAGAAGCAAGACCACGCAGCCTTCACCCGCGACGAATCCGTCGGCAGCGGCATCGAAGGCCCGGCATCGGCCGGTCGGGGACAACATGCCCTGCTGCGAACCGGCGACCGACCTGCGGGGTTCGAGCATCACCGATACGCCGCCCGCCAGCGCGAGTTCGCTTTCGCCGACCTGCAAACTGCGGCACGCCTGGTGGACAGCCATCAGGCCCGAGGAACACGCCGTGTCCACCGTGACTGCCGGTCCGTGAAGTCCCAGGGCCCGCGACACCCTTGCGGAGGCGAAGCTGCTGCTGGTTGCGGTGAATCCGTAAGGCCCCTCAGCGGCGCCGCACTCGGCGGACAGCAGTTCGTAGTCGCTATGCGTCAACCCCACGAACACGCCGGCCTGCGATCGAGCCAAGGCCGCCGGGTCTATTCCGGCGTGCTCGACGGCCTCCCACGAGGTCTCCAGCAACAGGCGGTGTTGCGGGTCGACCGCGATGGCTTCCGGCTCGGCCATGCCGAAGAAGTCGGCATCGAAGGCGCCGATGGTGTCCAGGAAGCCGCCCCAGCGGGACACCGACCGGCCCGGCGCCCCCGGCTCGGAGCCGTAATAGGCCTCGACATCCCACCGGTCACCGGGTACTTCTTCGATGAAGTCGTCACCGCGCATCAATGCTTCCCAGAACCGTTGCGGTGAATCGATTCCGCCCGGAAGCCGGCACGCCAGCCCGATGACGGCGATCGGCGAGATGGACGGACTGTCGGGGGATGTGGGAGGGGTAGTCATCGCCCTCGCGAGGTTACAGGAAGATCACGACAAATTTGCGGTTGCGTAAACCAAGGTGCCGATAGCGGTTCATGTAGCCACTATTCAAGTCTTCACCGCCGGTCCAGTAGTTCACTTTGTGGTGCGGAAGCCCGGATGGGCAGCATCGCGATCAGTCCGGCGGCCAGCACAACCAGCAGTCCCCCGAGTCCGGCCCGGTCGGCGCCGAACAGGTCAACGAAGGTGAAGAACAGTGTCGGCGCCAAGAAGGTCGCCGCCCGCCCGGTGGTGGTGTAGAGCCCGAACGACAGTCCCTCCTTACCGGCGGGGCTCATCCGCAGCAGTAGCGTGCGCGCCGACGACTGGGTTGGGCCGATGAACAGGCTCAGCAAAAGGCCGCACACCCAGAATGTCAGTGGTCCCGACAGTGTCAGCAACACGAGGCCGACCACGATCATCGACGCCAGCGAGCCGAGGATCACAGCCTTGGCACCGATGCGCTCGTCGAGCAGGCCGCCGAGCGCCGCCCCGACAGCGGCCACCGTGCTGGCTGTCACTCCGAACAGCAGCACGTTCGCCGCCGAGATGCCGTACACGTTGACGCCCAACACCGCCCCGAACGCCACCACCCCGGTGAGCCCGTCCCGGAACACCGCACTGGCCAACAGGTAGTAGACGATGTTGCGATCACGGCGCCATTCAGCGACCAGGTCGGCTCGAAGCTGGCGGAATCCTCCCGACGCGACCTGCAGACCATCAAACGCGGGGCCATCGGCCGGTGTCGGCTTCGCCCTCAGCAACGGCAGTGCGAATACCAAGAACCACACCGCGGTCAGCAGCATCGCCGCCCGCACGTTCACCCCATCGGCAGTCGGCAGACCCAGCACACCGACGGTGGGCCCCTCCCCGGCGACGAAACCCACGTAAATCACGAGCAGCAGGGCCACACTGCCGAGATAGCCTGCAGCCAAGCCGAAGCCGGAGACTCTGCCCGCGTTCTGCGGCGTGGTGACCAATCGCAACGTCGCGTTGTAGGGGACGGTGGCCAAGTCACTGGCGGCCGCCGTTACGGCCAACAGCACCAGGCCCGGCCAGAGAAAACGGGGGTCGTTGCGGATCAGACTCATCGACGCGGTCAGTCCTGCAACCGTCAGACTCAGCACGATCAGTGCCCGCCGCCGCTGCCGGGGTTCGGTGATCGAGGTGCCGGTCAGCGGGGCGAGCAGCGCCACCGCGATCCCGGCAACGGCCATCGCACGCCCCAGCCAACTGGCCGCCGACGTACCGGCGCTCGCCCCGACCGACGCGGTCAGATAGACCGAGAACACGAAGGTGATGGTGATCGCGTTCAGGCCGGTGGCTCCGCAGTCCCAGAGCGCCCACGCCAACCAAGGGGGTTTCCGCACGGGCACAAACCCTATAGCTGACACGCAGCCGCTAACGCCCCGGTTCCCGGTCGAGTGGCACCGCAGACTTGGGCCGTAACCAGGCCGGAAGCCAATCCGGGGGCGCATCGGGCGCGCGGTCGAAAAGGCCGCCGGCCGGGTCGTCGGCCCACCCGTGTGCCCGCACCAGATCCTGTTGCGGCCGGTAGATCTGCCGAATCACCAACGCGCACAACACCAGCACCGCCAGGTCACGCACCAGCACGGTGCCGGTGAACCACTGTTCGGGCAGGCTGCGGTCGGGAACGCTGTAGAGGTAGTACATCCGCGGCACCCAGACCAGCGCATCGACGGTCATCCAGGCCAGCAGCAGCCGGCGGTGTGGCAGCGCCAACACCGCCAGCGGCACCAGCCACAACGAGAACTGCGGGCTCCACACCTTGTTGGTCAGCAGGAACGCCGCAACCACCAGGAACGCCAGCTGCGCTACCCGCGGCCGCCGGGGTGCGGTCAGCGCGATATAGCCGATACCCAGGCAGCACAGCGCGAACAGTGCGGCCACCACCCCGTTGAGCACTGCCGGCGGTTGCCACATTCCCAGGTCGCCGTCGAAGCCCTGCCAGCCGGTCAACGACCGCACCACGTTGTACAGCGAATCCATGTCGTCGCCGCGACGCGAATTGAGCCGGAAGAATTCACTCCAGCCGCGCGGCGCGAACACCAGGATCGGCAGGTTGACCGCCAGCCAGCTCA
The DNA here is from genome assembly GCF_000972925.1 of Mycobacterium sp. UM_Kg1. Classification (NCBI taxonomy): domain Bacteria; kingdom Bacillati; phylum Actinomycetota; class Actinomycetes; order Mycobacteriales; family Mycobacteriaceae; genus Mycobacterium; species Mycobacterium sp. UM_Kg1. The sequence goes on from NZ_JRMK01000050.1 coordinate 6,837, forward strand.
GCGCCGCGGCCGCTGTGGTGCGGCCGGCCTCCCGCAGCCGGCCGGTGCGCACCCCCAGCACCAACAGCGGGAACAACAGCAGCACCGGGTAGAGCTTGGCGGCCGCTCCCAGGCCGAGCAGCACCCCGGCGGCCGTGGGCCTGCGCCGCGCCCACGCCAACAGGCCCGCCCCGGCGAACGCGACGGCCAGTGCGTCGAAGTTGGTGAAGATCTGGAAGATCACCAGCGGCGACGCCGCCACCAGCGCGGCGTCCCAGATGCGCCGGCCGGCCAGCCCGGCGGTGGACCACACCGTCGCCAGCCAGGCCAGCGCCAGACCCAGCGCGACGATGTCGAAGAACACCACCACCTCGGCGACCCCGCGCAGCGCCGGGATCTTCACCACTTTGGTGATGGCCGTATACGTCTTCGCCAAGGCCATCGCCCCGTACTGGTACAGGCCGGTCAGCACCGGATATTCCATGTAGCGCACGGCGGGCAGCCCGTCGTAGCGGGTCTGCTCGTTGCCGGAGGAGTCCTTCTCCACCCAGCTGGACTTGTAGGGAAACCTGCCCTCGTCCAGCAGCTCCGCGGTGTAGAGCGGCACCACGTCGGTGTAGCAGAGCTGGAAGTAGGCGCGCTCGTGGTCCCAGTTGGCCACCCGCTGATCCGGGTTGCCGCTGCCGGTGCTCTGCAGGCACGGCGACTTGGTGGTCCAGCCCAGGGCCAAGAACAGCACCGCGATCAGGAACATCACCCGAAGCGGCGTCATGAACCTGGTGCGCCCGATCAGCGCATGCCGCCCCACCGGTCCCCCGATGGTGTTGGACAGCGCGTGCCCGATGACGTCGGTGCGGCTGGGGCAGTCCCGGTCGTCAGCACTGCGCAGGTCGGCCGCCAACGGACGAGGCGAGCAGACCGCGCGTTCGCCGGTTTCGGTCACGGCTGCACCCCCGGTGCCGGTGGGGGCAGCGGCGGCGGCGGAAGTGGCGGCGGCGGAAACAGTTCCGGCATGGGGAAGCCCGGCGGCCCCGGCGGCGGCTCGGCGCCGTCCGGTGGGGGCGCCGGCGGTGGCGCATGCCACACCGGTGCGCGCAGCGGCGCCGACCTCGGCGCACCGGCGAAGCCGCCGATCTCGGGTGGCTTGGGGAACGCGACGATCGGATCGCCCGCCAACGCGCCGTCCATGCTGGCCTTCCAGATGTCCCCCGGCAGGCCCGCGCCGTAGATGGGGCCGCCCCACTTGTTGGTCAGCGGTTCGGTGCCGCCGGCGGTGCCCACCCAGACCGCCGTCGACAACGTGGGGGTGTAGCCCACCATCCAGGCGTCACGGTTGGCGCCGGTGTCGCCGAGTTGGGTGGTCCCGGTCTTGGCGGCCGCCGGTCGCCCCCCGGCCAGGCTGTGCCCGCCCGACCAGCTGGGGATCGCCTTCATGGCATCAGTCACGTTGTCGGCGACGGCTGCGGGAATCCGATGCTCACCGGCGGGGGCGCTGTCGAAGAGCACCCGGCCGTCCGGCCCGACGACCTTCTGGATGAAATGCGGACGGTGGTACACCCCCGAGGCGGCCAGGGTGGCGTACGCCGAGGCCATGTCGATCACGCGAGTCTGGTATTGGCCGAGCACGATGCCGTTGTTGGGCGGGCCGCCGCGGCCGTCCTCGGACAGGGTGAACGCGACGCCGGGAAAGCTCGTGGCGATCCCGGCCTGGTGCGCGGCTTCGGCGACGTCTTCGGGGCCGTTCCGGAGTTTGAGCATCAGTCGGTAATAGGACGTGTTGAGTGACCGTTTGAGCGCCTCGGCGATGTTGCACACCCCGCAGCTGGCGCCCCCCACGTTACTGATCTTGATCCCCCCGACCTTCAACGGCGAGCTGTCCACCTGGTAACCCAGCCCGATCCCCTGTTTCAACGCAGCCACCAACGCGAACACCTTGAACGACGAGCCGGTCTGCAGACCCGCCTGGGCGAAGTCGAAACCGCCCGCTTCCGGACCACCGTAGTAGGCCAGCACCGCACCGTCGCGGGGGTCGATGGAGACCACCGCGGTCCGCAGCGACGGCTTCTGCCCCGCCATGGCCGCCGTCACCGCCTCCTCCACGGCCCGCTGCGCCTTCATGTCGATGGTGGTGGTGATGCGCAGCCCCTCCATGTTCAGGGCCTGCTCGTCGAGGTGGAACAGGTCGAGCAGTTCTTCGGTGACCCGGCGCGCAATCAGTCCCCTGGGCCCCCATGCCTGGTCGGCGTTGCGGGCCTGGTCCGGCGGGATGGTGGCCGGGAAGCTCTGCCGGGCCCGCTCGCTCAGTGTCAGGGCGCCGGTCTGGACCATGCCGTCGAGCACCCAGTTCCAGCGCTCGAGGGCCAGGCCGGGGCTGATCGCCGGATCCAGCGTGGACGGCCGCTGGATGACCGCCGCCAGCAACGCGCCTTCGGCGACGGTGAGGTCCTCGACGCGCTTGTCGAAGTACGCCCGCGCCGCCGCGGAGATCCCGTAGGTGGTGCGTCCGAAGTAGATGATGTTGAGGTAGGCCTCCAGCACCTCGTCTTTGGGCCACTCCTGGCTCATCTTGGCCGCGATGACGAGTTCTTTGCCCTTGCGGACCAATCCCCGCACGCCCACTCGATCCGAGCCGACCAGTGCGTTCTTGACGTACTGCTGGGTGATGGTCGATCCGCCCTGGGTGTCCCCGCCGAGCAGATTGTTCCGGATTGCCCGCACCAGCCCCGTGATGGAGAACCCGGCGTTGGTGTAGAAGTCGCGGTCCTCGGCGGCCAGCACCGCCTCACGCACGTGGACCGGCACTCGGTCCAGGCTGATGTCGATCCGGTTGCCTTCCGGCGGAACGATTTTCGCCAGCTCGGTGCCGTCAGCGGCGAGGATGGTCGACACCTGACTGGTGGGGATGTCGCCCGGCTCGGGGATGTTCACCGCCCGGTAGGCCATTGCGAAGGTGACGAGGGGCGCCGCCACCAGCATCGCGGCGGTCACGTAGAGGCCCCACCGGATCCACTGCCAACTGCGGCGCCGCCGGTCCTCGGGTTCGGCCGCGCTCCCGGCTGCCGGGTGGGCCGGCCGGCAGGTGTTGTCGTCATCGGGGCGCGGCCGCTCCATGGCGGCCTTGACCGCCTCGAGGCGCTGCTGCAGATCCGCGTCGTCATCCGGGTCCTGCGCGCCGGGCTCGGGCCGCCCGCGCTGCGACGGGGCATCCGGTGCGGCATCTGTGGTCGTCAGGAAATGCTCTTCGCCGGCGCTGTGGGTTCCCGGCGCCGTCGGGCGGTGCGTGGTCACCGCCGGCCGCGTTGTCTCCGCGGGTCAGAGTCGGGCGGGCAGGCCTCCACCATTCCTGGCCGGGTGTCACCGGGCACGCCGAACGACGAAGTGCTCAGCAGCCCGTTTCGCACCCCGCGTCGCTGCAGTCGCATGGCGACCAGCCTACGTGCGTGCAGGCAACGTCGAGATGAATCCAGATCACGAACGCACTACGGCGCGGGCGGTGGCGGCTCGGCCGGCGGTGGGATCCCCGGCTCGGAAGCCGCCGGCGCAGGCGCGGGCGGGGCGACCTGGATCGTGGTGGGCGGTCCGATCGGGATGGTGATGCCCGGGGCGATCTCGATCGTCGGCTGAATGACGGTTTCGGTCGGCGGCGGCGGGCCTTCCTCCACCGGTGGCGGGGGCGGCGGCGCGGCCGGGACGCCCGCGTAACCACCGATCTCGGTGGGCGTGGGGAACGACTCGTTGGGGGTGCCCTGCAGGGCACCGTCCATGGTGGCCTTCCAGATGTCGGCCGGAATGCCCGCGCCGTAGACCGGGCCGCCCCACTGGTTGACCAGGGGCTCATCTCCCCCGGTGGTGCCCACCCAGACCGCGGTCGCCAGCGACGGCGTGTAGCCGACCATCCAGCCGTCCCGGTTGGCCCCGGTGTCGCCCAGCTGCGTGGTTCCGGTCTTGGCCGCCGACGGCCGTCCGCCGGCCAGATTGTGTCCCCGCGACCAGGCGGGTATGGGCACCATTGCGGCGGTGACGTTGTCGGCGACCGCCTTGGGGATGCGCTGCTCGCCGGTGTCTTCGGCGTTCTTGGCGTCGAAGAGCACCCGGCCGTCCGCGCTGACCACCTTCTCCACGAAGTGCGGCGGGTGATAGACCCCCGAGGCCGCCAGGGTCGCGTAAGCGGAGGCCATATCGATCACCCGGGTTTGGTACTGGCCCAGCACCACACCGCCTTCCGGCGGCCCCCCGTCCTGGGACAGGGTGTGCGGCACGCCCGGGAAGCTCTTGGCCACGCCGGCCTGATGCGCCGCGTCGGCGACGTCCTGCGCCCCGTTCTTGAGCTTGAGCATCAGCCGGTAGTAGGCGGTGTTCAGCGAGCGCTTGAGCGCCTCGGCGATGCTGCAGACACCGCAGCTCTCGCCCTCGGAGTTGGTGATCTTGGTGTGCCCGTTGTCCAGCGTCAGCGGAGAGCTGTCGATCTGATAGCCCAGCCCGATGCCCTGTTCCAGCGCGGCCACCAGCGCGAACACTTTGAACGACGAGCCGGTCTGCAGTCCGGCCTGGGCGAAGTCGAAACCGGTGGCGTCCGAGCCCCCGTAGTAGGCGCGCACCCCGCCGTCACGCGGGTCGATGGACACGACCGCGGAGCGCATGTTGGGGATCTGGTCTTTGAGGTAGGTGGCCACCGCGTCCTCGGCGGCTTTCTGCGCCTCGGGATCGATGGTGCTGGTGATCTGCAGGCCCTGAGTGTTGAGGGTCTGTTCGTCGATGTTGAACAGCTCGAGCAACTCCCGGGTGACCTGCCGCTGGATCAGCCCGTTGGGTCCGGTCGTGATGTTCTGCGCGCGGGCCAACTCCGGGGACACCGTGACCGGGAACTCCTGCGCCGCACGCTCGGCGGCCGAGAGGGCGCCGGTCTCCACCATCCCGTCGAGCACCCAGTTCCACCGGTCGAGGGCGCCTTCGGGATCCACCGCGGGATCCAGGGTCGAGGGACGCTGGATCAGCGCGGCCAGCAGCGCGCCCTCGGCGATGTCGAGTTGCTCGACGGGCTTGTCGAAATAGGCCCGCGTCGCCGCGGCGATCCCGTAGGCGCCGCGCCCGAAGTAGATGATGTTCAGATAGGCCTGCAGCACATCGTCTTTGCGCCACGCGCTGGACATCTTGGTGGCGATCACCAGTTCTTTGGCCTTGCGAACCAATCCGCCCATACCGGCGCGCTCGGATCCGACCAGCGCGTTTTTGACGTACTGCTGGGTGATCGTCGATCCACCCTGGGTGTCGCCGCCGAAGATGTTGTTCTTGATCGCACGCAGGAATCCCGACACCGAGAACCCGGGGTTGGAGTAGAAGTCGCGATCCTCGGCGGCCAGCACCGCGTTGCGCACGTACACCGGCACCTGGGAGATGTCGATGTCGACGCGATTGCCTTCCGGCGGCACGATCTTGGCGAGCTCGGATCCGTCGCTGGCCAGGATCGTCGAGACCTGGTTGGTCCGGATGTCGCCCGGCGAGGGCACATCGGTGATCGAGTAGGCCATCCCGAAGGTGATCACGGGTAGCAGCAGCATCACCGCCAGGGCGATATAACAGCCGCGGCGGATCCACCTCCAGTTCGGCGGGTGCTGCCGCAGCCACTCCAGGGGATTGGGCGCAGCGGGCCGGGCGGCATGACCGGACGGCTCGGGACGCCGCGGGGGCGGCGCGGCAGGCGTGGCCGGCTTGGCCGGCGGCGGCTCGCGCCGCGGAGTCCGTGCGCTCAGCGCGGGCTCGCGTTGCGGCGCCGCTCCGTCCAGGGCCGCCTTGACGGCGTCGATCGGATCCCGCAGGTCGGCAGTCACCGCGTCGTCGACGGCGGGGATGATCGTGGTCTGCCGATCATCGGGCTCCGCCGCCGGGCGTCGGTCGCCGGCGTTCCAGGACTGGGCCGAGCCAGGGTCGGACCCGTCGTCGTAATGCCTACTCACTGGCGGTACGGGCTCCGCCGCGTGCCGTGCGCCGTCCGCGCGATCCCTTGGGCGGGCGGGCGATGCCCAGCACGTAGGACTTCACCAGATGATTCCAGCTGCAGGTGCGGCAGACCTCGACCACGTGCACCGAGAACTCCGGGTAACGGGTGGCCAACAACACCAATTCCTCGGCCGAGCGCGCCGAACCGGAGACCGGGCCGAGATGATCGCCGTAGACCCACGACACCAGCGTGAGCTGCTCTTTACGGCAGATGGGACAGACCACCGCGCTCTGCTTGCCGTGGTACTTCGCGGCCCGCAGCAGATACGGGTTGGCGTCGCAGACTTCGGAGACCCCGGTGCGCCCGGAATAGACCTCGGCCAGCAGGGAACGGCGCCGGAGCGCGTAGTCCACTATCTGTCGCTGCAATCGCACGCTGACCAGAGTACGTCGGGTACTGGAGGGCCGTGGTGATCAACGCCCCTAACCGGCCACAACCGGCGGATTCGTGATCACCGCGGGGCACGATTCTTTTACTATCGTCGCCGTGGCAACGCGACAGACCGCAGGCACCCGAGCCAAAGACAGTGACCGCGAAGACGTCTGTCGAAACCTGGACAGCGCCCTCGCCGATGGCCAGCTTTCCAGCGCCGAGCATCAGGAACGGATCCGCGCGGCAACGCGGGCCGTGACCTTGGGCGACCTTTACGCCCTGGTCAGCGACCTGCAGGCCCAAGCCGCGCCGGTCAAGCTGCCCACCCTGCACGGCCCCTCGAAGTTCGCCGAGCACGGTGCCGCGCTCAAGGCGCTGGGCGCGCTGGCCGGCGCGCTGCTGCTCGGGATGGTCCTGGGCTGGGCGTTGTACGGGAATACCAGCTCGCCGCTGAACTTCACCTCCGACCCGGGAGCCAAGCCGGACGGCGTCGCGCCGGTGGTGCTGACCCCACCACGGCAGCTTCAGTCGCTCGGGGGGCTCACCGGCCTGCTGGAACAGGCCCGCCAGAAATTCGGCGACACCATGGGCTACCGGCTGGTGGTCTATCCGGACTACGCATCCTTCGAACGGCCCGATCCGACCGAAGAGCGCCGCAAACTGGACTACCCCTACCGGGGCGGCTGGGACGACCCGTCGACCACGTCCAAGGGCACCAACGACGTTCTGGTCGATGTGAGCGCCTTCGACGCCAAGGCCGCGGTCGGGATTCTGCGCGGGGGCGCTGAAACCCTCGGCATCAAGCCGGCCGATGTGAAAAGCACCTACCTGATCGTCGATCCCGCCCAGGACCCGACCACCCCGGGCGCGCTGGCGCTGTCGGTCTACATCTCCAGCGACTACGGCAGCGGTTACATCGCCTTCGCCGGCGACGGCACCGTCAAGCGCATCAACTACCCGTCCTGATCTGACCGTTTCCCAACGCTGACGAGCACGGCGCCGGTAGCCACTTGGGTCCGGTTATATCGGCGCGATACTATTGCGCGAACCGTCGAACGGTCGTAGCTACGCCATCAGGAGGTGATCGGAGTGCTGGAGCTTGCCATCTTGGGCTTGCTGCTCGAGTCTCCGATGCACGGCTACGAACTGCGGAAGCGGTTGACCGGTCTGCTGGGTGCGTTCCGGGCGTTCTCCTACGGCTCGCTGTATCCCGCCCTGCGGCGGATGCAGGCCGCCGGGGTGATCGCCGAAGACGCCGCGCCGACGGGAACCCCGGTGCGCCGGGCCCGCCGCGTGTACCGGCTGACCGACGCCGGCCGTCAGCGGTTCAACGAGTTGGTGTCCGACACCGGCCCGCAGAACTACACCGACGACGGCTTCGGCGTCCACCTGGCGTTCTTCAACCGCACCCCCGCCGAGGCTCGGATGCGGATTCTCGAAGGCCGCCGCCGGCAGGTGGAAGAACGCAGGGAAGGCCTGCGCAACGCGGTAGCACGGGCCAGCAACTCGTTGGATCGCTACACCCGTCAGCTGCACCAGCTCGGACTGGAATCCAGCGAGCGGGAGGTCAAGTGGCTCAACGAGCTGATCGCGGCCGAACGCGTGTCGCAGGGCCGGGCCGAACAACCCTGATCCGCCGGACGCGGACCTCGGGGGGGAACCACAACACAGCACGTCAGCAGTGAAAGCAGATAAAGGAGAGCGTCGAAATGACTGAGCAAACGACGGATGTGCGGGTCGCCATTGTCGGCGTCGGTAACTGCGCGTCCTCGCTGGTCCAGGGCGTCCAGTACTACCAGAACGCCGATGACACCTCGACGGTCCCCGGCCTGATGCACGTGCGCTTCGGCCCGTACCACGTCCGCGACGTGAAGTTCGTCGCCGCGTTCGACGTGGACGCCAAGAAGGTCGGCTTCGACCTGTCCGAGGCCATCTTCGCCTCGGAGAACAACACCATCAAGATCGCCGACGTACCGCCGACCAACGTCATCGTGCAGCGCGGCCCGACCCTCGACGGCATCGGCAAGTACTACGCCGAGACCATTGAGGTCTCCGACGCCGAGGCCGTGGACGTGGTGGCGGCGCTGCGCGAGGCCAAGGTCGACGTGCTGGTCTCCTACCTGCCGGTCGGCTCGGACGAGGCCGACAAGTTCTACGCCCAGTGCGCCATCGACGCCGGCGTGGCGTTCGTCAACGCGCTGCCGGTCTTCATCGCCTCCGACCCGGTCTGGGCCAAGAAGTTCGCCGACGCGGGCGTGCCGATCGTGGGCGACGACATCAAGAGCCAGGTGGGCGCCACCATCACCCACCGCGTGATGGCCAAGCTGTTCGAAGACCGCGGGGTCACCCTGGACCGCACCTACCAGCTCAACGTGGGCGGCAACATGGATTTCAAGAACATGCTCGAGCGCGAGCGTCTGGAATCCAAGAAGGTGTCCAAGACCCAGGCTGTGACGTCGAACCTGACCGGCTCGCTGGCCGGCAAGGTCGAGGACAAGAACGTCCACATCGGGCCGTCCGACCACGTGGCCTGGCTCGACGACCGCAAGTGGGCCTACGTCCGGCTGGAGGGCCGCGCGTTCGGTGACGCACCGCTGAACCTGGAGTACAAGCTCGAGGTGTGGGACTCGCCGAACTCGGCCGGCATCATCATCGACGCGGTGCGCGCCGCCAAGATCGCCAAGGACCGCGGCATCGGCGGCCCGATCATCCCCGCCTCGGCCTACCTGATGAAGAGCCCGCCCAAGCAGCTGCCCGACGACGTCGCACGCGCCGAGCTGGAAGAATTCATCATCGGCTAGATCACGCACTCGCCGCGGGGGGGAAATGACTGACGACGAGCTGGCCGGCCTCTCGGAGTTCGCGCTGTTGCGCGGCAATGCCGAGCAGGCCGGTCTCACCGGGCCCTTACCGGTGGTAGAACGCATCGACACCGGGGAGATCAGCGCACTGCGGTGGGGGGCGACCCGGCCGCGGGTGGTGTTCCTGCATGGCGGCGCGCAGAACGCGCACACCTGGGACACCGTCATCCTGGGGCTGGGGGAGCCCGCGCTGGCGGTGGATCTGCCCGGACACGGCCGCTCAGCGTGGCGCGACGACGCCGACTATTCGCCGCAGCGCAACGCCGCCACGCTGGCGCCGGTGCTGCACGAGCTGGCGCCCGACGCCGAGCTGGTGGTCGGAATGTCACTGGGCGGGTTGACCGCTATCCGGTTGGCGGCCACCGCGCCGGAGCTGGTGCGGCGGTTGGCGCTCGTGGATGTCACCCCCTCGGCGTTGCAACGCCATGCCGACATGAGTGCCGCGCAGCGCGGGACGGTCGCATTGGCCCGAGGGGAACGGAGCTTCCCGGATTTCGCCGCGCTGCTGGCCGTCACCAAAGCCGCCGCGCCGCACCGGGATGCCGAATCGCTGCGGCGCGGGCTGCTGCACAACCCCCGCCGGCTGCCGGACGGCAGCTGGACATGGCGCTACGACACGATGCGCTCCGTCGGCGACTTCACCGAGCTGTGGGCCGATGTCTCGGCGATCACCGCCCCCACCACCTTGATCCGCGGCGGGGACTCGGCGTTCGTCACCGCCGACGACGTCGCCGAGTACGCCCAGCGTTCGCCGGGCCTGACCACACACGTGGTCTCCGGCGCCGGGCACTCGGTGCAAAGCGATCGGCCGCGGGTCCTGGTCGAGCTGCTGCGCACCACCCTTGCCTGATACCGGCGGGGGCGGAGCCGGCCGCAACCGCCGAACGACCCATCGCTTCCGGGGATAAGGTGACCAGATGGCCCGACCCATCCGCATCGGGGTGCAACTACAGCCGCAACACGCGCCGCATTACGGCGCGATCCGTGACGCTGTCCGGCGGTGCGAAGACATCGGCGTCGACATCGCCTTCAACTGGGACCACTTCTTCCCGCTGTACGGCGACCGAGACGGTCCGCACTTCGAGTGCTGGACGATGCTGGCCGCCTGGGCCGAGCAGACCTCTCGCATCGAGATCGGTGCCCTGGTGACCTGCAATTCCTACCGCAACCCGCAACTGCTGGCCGACATGGCCCGCACCGTCGACCACATCGGCGGCGGCCGGCTGATCCTGGGTATCGGCGCGGGGTGGAAGCTTCGGGACTACCGCGAGTACGGCTACGACTTCGGGACCGCGGGCAGCCGGCTCGACGATCTCGCGGACGCACTGCCGCTCATCAAAACCCGCCTGGCTCAGCTCAATCCGCCACCCACCCGCGCGATCCCGACACTGATCGGGGGCGGCGGCGAACGCAAGACACTGCGCCTGGTCGCCGAGTACGCCGACATGTGGCACAGCTTCGCCGACGCCGACAGCTATCCGCACAAGGCGCAGGTCCTGGCCCGGCACTGCGCCGCCGTCGGGCGTGACCCCGGCGAGATCGAACACTCCGCGGCGGTCGGCGGCGAGACCGGGCGCTCCCCCATCAGCGACGTGCTCGCCGAGGCCGACGCGTTGACGGCGCTGGGAGTGCGCCTGTTGACCATCGGCAGCAGCGGGCCCGACTACGACCTGAGCGCCGCCGAGGCGCTGTGTCGATGGCGCGACCAGCGCTGAGGCTGGCGGCGCTCTTCGCCACCTGGGCGATCGTGGCCGGTATGGCCGCGGCGCCACCGGCCGGTGCCAGGCCGGATCTGTGCACCCCGCCCGGGCAAGAGGCCGCCGTCGCCTTGCCGATCAACCTTGCCAACGCCAAGCGGCCACGCGAAGACAAATACACCACCGCCGGTGTCGAGCCGCTGAGCTCGATCGACGTGACCAAGCTGGGGCTGTCCACCCCCGGGGTGCTGACGGTCGGCACCCTGACCGAAAGCCCGCCGACCAACTGCATCACCGCCGGCGGCCGCTACAGCGGGTTCGACAACGAGCTGTTGCGGGCCATCGCCAAAAAGCTGGGCCTGCGAATCCAGTTCATCGGCACCGACTTCTTCGGAATGCTCGCCCAGGTGGAGTCGGGCCGATTCGACGTCGGTTCCGCCTCGATCAACGCCACCGAGGAACGCCGCCGCACGGTCGGCTTCACCAACGGCTACGACTTCGGCTACATGGCGCTGGTGGTCCCGGCCGGCTCCGGCATCTCCGGCTATGACGCGCTGGCCCGGGGTCAGCGGATCGCCGTGGTTCAGGGCACCGTGGAAGACGCCTATGTGGTCGACACCCTCGAAATCGAACCGGTGCGCTTCCCCGACTCGATCACGCTGTACGCCAGCCTCAAAAGCCGCCAGGTCGATGCGTGGGTGGCGCCGTCGCTGACCGCGCTGAACCTGCTCAAGCCCGGCGACCCGGCACAGATCATCGGCTACACGTTCACTCCGGCCGGCTTCGAGGCCTACGCGGTGGCCAAGGGAAACCAGGCGCTGATCTCGGCGCTCAATTCCGGCCTGGACGCCGTGATCGACGACGGCACCTGGCCGCAGCTCTTCACCGACTGGGTGCCGCGGCCCCTGCCGCCGGACTGGCGGCCGGGGTCGAAGTCGGCCGCCACGCCGCATCTGCCGGACTTCGCCGCGATCGCAGCCCGGCATCATCGGCCCGAGGCCGACCAGAGCTATGCGCCCAAATCGACACTGGCGCAGCTTCGTGACTCCTTCTTCGACTGGCAGCTGTATCGGCGCGCCCTGCCGGAGCTGATCAAGACGGGTCTGCCCAACACCTTGCTGCTGACCATCAGTGGCGGCGTCATCGGCTTGGTGGCCGGACTGGGCCTGGCGGTCGCGGGGATTTCGCGCAGCCGGTGGCTGCGCTGGCCGGCCCGGGTGTACACCGACATCTTCCGGGGCCTGCCCGAGGTCTTGATCATCCTGCTGATCGGCTTGGCGGTTGGGCCCCTGGTGGGCGGACTGACGCACAACAATCCCTACCCGCTGGGCATTGCGGCGCTGGGGCTGACGGCCGCGGCCTACATCGGGGAGATCCTGCGCTCGGGCATTCAGAGCGTGGAGTCCGGCCAGCTGGAGGCCTCGCGCGCGCTGGGCTTCGGTTACCCGGCCGCGATGCGGCTGGTGGTGATCCCGCAAGGGATCCGGCGGGTGCTCCCAGCGCTGGTCAACCAGTTCATCGCGCTGCTGAAAGCCTCGGCGCTGCTGTACTTCCTGGGCCTGGTCGCCGGTCAGCGGGAACTGTTCCAGGTGGCCCGCGACTACAACGCCCAGACCGGCAGCCTGTCTCCGCTGGTGGCGGCGGGCCTGCTGTACCTGGCCCTGACCATCCCGCTGACGCATCTGGTGAACGTCGTCGATCAGCGGTTGCGGCGCGGGCGTCCCGCCGAACCCGACGACTCCGTGGAGCTGCGCCCGGCGATCTCCAGTCAGGAGATGACGTGACGGCTAAACCTCGAGACCCGGTATCGCTGACGGCCAAAGGGATTCAGCTGTCCTTCGGCAAGAACCAGGTGTTGCGCGGGGTGGACCTCGACGTGCCGGCGGGCACCACCGCGGCGGTGATCGGACCGTCCGGTTCCGGCAAATCAACGATGCTGCGCACCTTGAACCGGCTGCATGAACCCCACGCCGGCGATATCCTGCTGGGCGGCCGTTCGGTGCTCACCGACGACCCCGACCGACTGCGCCAGCGCATCGGGATGGTGTTCCAGCACTTCAACCTGTTCCCGCACCGCAGCGTGCTGGACAACATCACCCTCGCGCCGCGCAAGCTGCGCGGCATGCCCGACGACGCCGCACGCGAGCTCGCGTTGGGACTGCTGGACCGCGTCGGGTTGCGAAACAAGGCCCGCGCCCGGCCGTCGGCGCTCTCCGGCGGCCAGCAGCAGCGGGTGGCGATCGCCCGCGCGCTGGCGATGGAGCCGCAGGTGATGTTGTTCGACGAGGCGACCTCCGCGCTGGACCCGGAGTTGGTCAAGGGGATTCTGGCGCTGATCGCCGAACTGGGCGCCGACGGCATGACCATGGTGGTGGTCACCCACGAGATGGGCTTCGCGCGCTCGGCCTCGGACACGGTGGTCTTCATGGACCGGGGCACGGTGGTCGAGTCCGGCCCGCCCGATCAGATGTTTGACCAGCCGGCCACCGAGCGGCTGCAGAAATTTTTGTCTCAGGTGTTGTGACAGCAAACTTCGGCGACTGTCACCCCTAGTGGATGCGGCCCGTTAGACTGGCGAACTATGACGGAGGGCACGGCCGATACGCCGCAGGTGACGGCGGTCGCGGAGAGCTTGCACCGCTCGCTGTCCCGATTGTTCGCGATACTGCGGCGCGGCGATGTCAGCGGCGGCACGCCGACCGGCGAGCTGACGCTGGCTCAGCTGTCGATCCTGGTCACGCTACTCGACCGGGGACCCATCCGGATGACCGAGCTGGCCGCCCACGAACGCGTCCGTACCCCCACCACGACGGTGGCGATCCGCCGGCTGGAGAAGATCGGGCTGGTCAAGCGCAGCCGGGATCCCTCCGACCTTCGTGCGGTCCTGGTCGACATCACCCCGGAGGGGCTGGCGAGTCACCGCGATTCGCTGGCAAACCGGCACGCCGCCCTGGCGGCGATGCTGAGCAAGCTCAGCCAAGAGGAGCTGGACACGCTGACCCGGGCGCTGGAGCCGTTGGAGCGGCTGGCCACCTGCGACCTCGCCGACGCGGCCCCCGCCGAGGACGCGGACTGCCCGGTGGACTGCGGTTGATGCCGACAGCCCTGATCACCGGCGCCGGCGGTGGTATCGGTTCGGCGATCGCGGCGGCACTGGCGCCCACCCACACCCTGCTGCTGGCCGGCCGGCCGTCGGAGCGGCTGGACGCCGTAGCCCAGCGCCTGGGCGCCACAACCTGGCCCCTGGACCTCGCCGACACTGAGGAGATCGAGGCGGCCACCGAGATCGTCGACGAGCTCGATGTGCTGGTGCACAACGCCGGGGTGATGCTGCCCGGGGCGGCCGGGGAGTCCTGCATTGAGGAATGGCGGGCCACCTTCGAGGTGAACGTGTTCGGCGCCGTGGCGCTGACCCTGGCGCTGCTCCCCGCCCTGCGCCAGGCCCGCGGACAGGTGGTCTTCATCAACTCTGGTGCCGGCCAACGGGTTTCCGCGGGGATGGCGTCGTATTCGGCGAGCAAGTTCGCGCTGCGGGCGTTCGCGGATTCGCTGCGCAATGACGAGCCGGCCCTGCGGGTCACCACGGTCTACCCCGGTCGGGTAGACACCGAGATGCAACAGGACCTGGTGGCCTATGAGGGCGGCGAGTACGACGCGGGCCGCTTCCTGCGGCCCGAAACCGTCGCCGAAGTGGTGGCCGCCGCGCTGCGCACCCCGGCCGAGGCCCAGCTACAGGAAGTGGTGGTCCGGCCGCACTGAGGCACGACCGCTCACACCACCAGGTTGACCAATCGGCCCGGCACCACGATCAGCTTCTTCACCTCAGCGCCGGACAGGAACGCCTGCACCTTCTCGTCGGCCAGGGCAGCGGCCTTGATCGTCTCGGCGTCGGCGTCGGCCGCGACCGTGACCAGTCCCCGCTTCTTGCCGTTGACCTGGACCGGGTAGTCCACGGTGTCGGTCACCAGATAGGCCGGGTCGGCCTCCGGGAACGGTCCGTGCGCCAGGGAGGAATCGTGGCCCAGCCGCTGCCACAGCTCCTCGGCCAGGTGCGGCGCCAGCGGCGCGAGCATCAGCACCAGCGGTTCGACGGCTGCCGGCGGAACGGAGTCGCGGTGCTGTTTGGTCAAGTGGTTGGTGTACTCGATCAGCTTGGCTGCCGCGGTGTTGTTGCGCAGTGCCGCATAGTCTTCCGAGACCCCGACGATGGTCCGGTGCAACAGTCGCAGCGTCTCGAGGTCCGGTTCGCCGTCGAGCACCCGGGTGTCGCCGGTCTCCTCGTCGACCACCAACCGCCACACCCGCTGCAGGAAGCGGTGCGCGCCCACCACGTCCTTGGTGGCCCACGGACGCGACATCTCCAGCGGCCCCATCGACATCTCGTAGACGCGCAGGGTGTCCGCGCCGTAGCTGTCGCAGATCTCGTCGGGCGACACCGAGTTCTTCAGGCTCTTGCCCATCTTGCCGAACTCGGCGAACACCTCGGTGTCGCCGTCGGCGCCCGGAAGGTAGAACTTCCCGTCGCGCTCCACCACGTCGGCCGCGGCCACATAGGAGCCGCGGGCGTCGGTGTAGGCGGCGGCCTGGATGTAGCCCTGGTTGACCAGCCGACGGTAGGGCTCGCGCGAGCTGACGTATCCGAGGTCGTAGAGCACCTTGTGCCAGAACCGGGAATACAGCAGGTGCAGCACCGCGTGCTCGACGCCACCGACGTAGAGGTCCACCCCACCCGGGTCGTCGGGGCCGTGCTCGGCCGGCCGCGGCCCCATCCAGTAGGCCTCGTTCTCGGGCGCACAGAATCGTTCGGCGTTGTGCGGGTCGGTGTAGCGCAGCTCGTACCAGGAGCTGCCGGCCCACTGTGGCATCACATTGGTGTCGCGGGTGTAGGCCTGCAGACCGTCGCCGAGATCCAGATCGACATGCACCCACTCGGTTGCCTTGGCCAGCGGCGGCGACGGCTCGCTGTCGGCGTCGTCGGGGTCGAACAGCACCGGCGAGTAGTCCCCCACGTCGGGTAGCTCAACCGGCAGCGCCGCCGAGTCCAAGGCGTGCGGTCGGCCGTCGTCGTCGTAGACGATGGGGAACGGCTCTCCCCAGTACCGCTGCCGCGCGAAAAGCCAGTCACGCAGCTTGTATTCGATGCGCGCCCACCCGCGGCCGTCGGATTCCAGCCGCTGCGTCATGGCCTTCTTGGCCTCGTCGACGCTCATTCCGTCCAGCGGGCCGGAGTTGACCAGGGTGCCGTCGCCGGCGTAAGCCGCCTCTGAAACATCGCCGCCGGCAATGACTTCCAGTATGGGCAAGCCGAACTCGGCGGCGAACTCCCAGTCCCGCTGGTCGTGTCCGGGGACCGCCATGATGGCGCCGGTGCCGTAGCCGGCCAGCACATAGTCGGCGATGAAGATCGGGATCTGTTGACCGTTGGCCGGGTTGGTGGCGTAACTGCCCAGGAACACACCGGTTTTGGTCTTGTTCTCCTGGCGTTCCAGGTCGGACTTCGCCGCGATCGCCTTCCGGTAGTCGGCGACAGCCGCGGCGGGGTCGGCCGCACCGTAGGTCCAGCGCTGGTCCACCCCGTCGGGCCACGCCCCGACGGTCAGCCGGTCGACCAGCTCGTGCTCGGGTGCCAGCACCAGATAGGTGGCGCCGAACAGGGTGTCGGGGCGGGTGGTGAAGACTTCGATGTCCACCGCCTGACCGTCGGTGGCGATGGCGCCGAACAGTGCCGCCGCCCCGGTGGAGCGTCCGATCCAGTTGCGCTGCATGGTCTTGACCTTCTCCGGCCAGTCCAGCACGTCCAGGTCGTCGAGCAGTCGGTCGGAGTAGGCGGTGATGCGCATCATCCACTGCCGCAAGCGCTTCCGGAAGACCGGGAAGTTGCCGCGATCGCTGCGCCCGTCGGCGGTGACTTCTTCGTTGGCCAGCACGGTGCCCAGCCCGGGACACCAGTTGACCATCGAGTCCGAGCGGTAGACGAGCCGGTGACCGTCGATGACGTCGGCGCGCTCACCGGCCGACAGGCTTGCCCAGTCCCGGCCGTCGGCCAGGGCGCGTGCTCCGGAGTCGAATTCGGCGATCAGCTCACTGATCGGTCGGGCCTTGTTCGTGCTGGTGTCGAACCAGGCGTTGTAGATCTGCAGGAAGATCCACTGCGTCCACTTGTAGAAGTCGACGTCGGTGGTGGAGAAACTGCGCCGGGTGTCGTGGCCGAGTCCCAGGCGCCGCAGTTGCCGGCGGAAGTTCTCGATGTTGGCCTCGGTGCGGATCCGCGGGTGCGTGCCGGTCTGCACGGCGTACTGCTCGGCGGGCAGGCCGAACGCGTCGAAGCCCAGGGCGTGCAGCACGTTGTGACCGGTCATCCGGAAGTACCGGGCGTAGACGTCGGTGGCGATGTAGCCGAGCGGGTGCCCGACGTGCAAGCCGTCGCCGGACGGGTAGGGAAACATGTCCTGGACGAACATCTTGTCGGCGGGCACCGCCGAGCCGTCCGCGGGTGCCAGGGAGCCGACCGGGTTGGCGACGTGGAAGGTCCCCTCGCGTTCCCACCGCTGCTGCCAGGTGTCTTCGACCCGGCCGGCCAGCGCCGCGGTGTAGCGGTGCGGGGGTGTCTGGTCGCTGGGGTCGCCGGGTCCCTGGGCGGTCGGGGCTTCGTTCACCTCAACAGGGTAAAGGGCACGGTTTCCGGGGCCGTTCGGCACAGCTTGGTATCGGTTGGATTGCGACCCGGTGAGGGCTTCGTTCCAGGTCGGTTGCGGCCCTGGTAGCACCGTTGCCGCCTGGCTACCGTCGTCTCACGGCTTGGAGGCACCGTTGCCCAGCCCGCCCCGGAAGGACCCTGGAGATGACGAACACCGTGCACCGCTGGCGACTTCTTTTCGGCTGCACCGCCGTCATGGCGGCGGGCTTTGCCGGTATGCCGACCGTCGCGGCCGATCCGTTGGCCCCGGCTCCGTCGAACCCCTACGGGCCGCCCGCCCACGCGGCGTCGGCTCCGGTGACCGTCCCGCTGCCGGCGTCGCCGCGGCCGGCGGCCCCCGCACCGGTGGCCCCCGCACCGGCGGCCATGCCGAGTACCGCGGGTGCCGTCGCGGCACCGGTACCGGCACCGCAGAGCGTCCTGCTGCCGGCCACGTCCGGCACCTTGCGGGACTACTTCGCGGCCAAGAAGGTGCAGTTGGAGCCGCAGCAGGCCGCCGGCTTCAACGCGCTGAACATCACCCTGCCGATGCCCGCGGGCTGGACCCACGTTCCCGACCCCAACGTGCCCGACGCGTTCGCCGTGATCGCCGACCGGCGCGGCGGGTCGCTCTACACCCCCAACGCGCAGGTCGTGGTGTACCGGCTGGACGGCCAGTTCGACCCCAAAGAAGCCATCACCCACGGCTTCGTCGACAGCCAGTCGCTGATGGCCTGGCAGACCACCAACGCCTCGCTGGAGGACTTCAACGGGTTTCCCTCTTCGATCATCGAGGGGACCTACCGCGACGGTGACTTGACGCTGAACACCTCGCGGCGCCATGTGATCGTGCCCAGCGGTGACGGCGCGCATCTGGTGTCGCTGACCGTGACGACCGGCGCGGGACGCGCCATCGGCATCGCCCCGGCCACCGACGGGATCGTCAACGGCTTCCGCGTGGAGCTGCCCGGCGACACCCCGCCGCCCGTGGCACCCGCGGCGCCTGCCCCGCCGGTGCAGTCGGGCACGGTGCGTCACCAGCTGGGCACCATCCCGCTGCCCGCCGCGCCGCCCGCCCCGGTGCAGTCCGGCACGATCCGCCACCAGGTGGGCACCGCCGGCTGACCAGCGGATCGTATTGTGGACCCATGCTGATCATGGGTGTGTTGTGCCTGGTTGCGGCGGTTGTCTCGCTGGTGTTCGGGGCGCGGACCTTAGCGCGGCCGCTCACCGGTGATCCCGAACAGCTGGTGTTGCGGGCCGTTGCGCCCGCCCAGATCGCCGTCGGGGTGATTCTGGGCACCGGGGGTCTGCTGGTCCTGGCCGGCCCGGCCTCGATGGCCCTGCTGGCACTGATCATCTCCATCACCGGCGCGCTGGCGACCCTGGCCGCCGGCGCCTGGCAGGGCGCCCGCTACGCGGCGCGGCTCTCGGCCGACACCGCCGCCGCCGGCGGTTGCTGCGACTCGGGCTGCGGCTGCGCAGACAACGCACCGGTCGTGGAGACCGGCTGCGGCGCAGGCTGCGGGTGCTCGGCCGGGGCGCCGCCGGAGCCGGCCTCCGGGTGCGGCGGCGGTTGCGGCTGCTGCTGAGCCGGCCGGGCGGTGGGCGTCAGTTGCGGCTGATGTCGATCGGGTGGGTCGCCAATAACGCGGTGGGCCACGGTTGCCGTCGCAGCGCCCTCCCCCACAGGTCCACCCGCGGCGGCACCAGCACGTCGGAGGGCAGTGCCGACAGCACAATCCAGTCGTCGCGCTCGATCTCTCCCTCGAGCTGGCCGATGGTCCAGCCGGCGTAGCCGGCGAAGATCCGTACGCCCTCCACGTAGGGCGCGATGGTCTCCGGATCGGCGTCGAGGTCGACCATCACCAGCCGGCCGTCGACATGGCGCAGGCCCGGCGCGTCATGGGGTTCGGCCCCGACCCGCAGCAAGCCCAGGCACAACGCGGCATCACGTTTGACCGGGCCGCCGATGAACATGGTCTTGGGTTTGGCCGCCAGCTCCGACCACTGCGGCAGCACGTTGTAGACGGCGGTCTCGCTGGGGCGGTTGAGCACCACACCCAACGTGCCGCCGTCGTTGTGCTCCACCACGTAGATCACGGTGCGGCGGAAGGTGGGTTCGAGAAGGTCCGTATTGGCCAACAGCAGCGTGCCTGCCCGCACCCGATGCGCAGCGGGCGCGACGAACTGTTCGGCGTCCTCGGGTTCTTCGGATTGGGCCATTTTCCCATCATGGCACCCGGGGCCGTCCTTCGTGCTGTGCTGTGCCGAACATCGGCCCGACCGCAACATTTGTAGTCTGGTTGGAAGCCGCTGCCGCGCCGCCGCCCGTGTCTGGAAGAGGTTCTGTGGTAGATACCCGCGTTCCCGCCACACTGTGGCGGTCGACGCGCGGCCTGCCGGAGTTTCGCCGTTTGCTGGCGCTGCGCGCGGCCAGCCAGTTCGGCGACGGCCTGTTCCAGGCGGCGTTGGCCGGCGCGCTGCTGTTCAACCCCGACCGGGCGGCCTCGCCGTGGGCGATTGCGGGCGCTTTCGCCGTGTTGTTCCTGCCGTATTCGGTGCTTGGGCCCTTCGCCGGCGCGCTGCTGGACCGCTGGGACCGGCGGCTGGTGCTGGTGGTGGCCAACGTCGCCCGGCTGGTGCTGG
>NZ_JRMK01000051.1:0-26833 GCF_000972925.1 Mycobacterium sp. UM_Kg1
AGATGTGTATAAGAGACAGCCACCGGTAACGGCGGTAACGGCGGCGACGGCGGCGACGGCGGCCACGGCTCGGTCAGCAACGGCGGTAACGGCGGTGTCGGCGGGGCAGGTGGCGCCTCGGAGTCCGGTGCCGGCGGCAACGGCGGTGCCGGCGGCAACGGCGGCAACGGCGACCACGGCGTGACCGGCTCCGACGGCATTGACGGCAAAACTGGCGAGAACAACGGAGCCGGCGGCAAGGGCGGCAACGGCGGCACGGGCTTCGACGGCGGCAAGGGCGGCGCGGGCGGTGCCGGCGGCACCTCGGTGACCGGCAACAGCGGCGCCAACGGCGACGGCGGCGACGGCGGTGACGGCGGCAAGGGCGGCGCGGGCGGCGACGGCGGCGACGGCGCCGCGGGCAACTGGGATCACCGGGGTCAGTACGGCTTCGGCTCGGGCGGCATAGGCGGTAACGCCGGTGACGCCGGCGCCGCGGGCAAGGGCGGCGCCGCCGGCGAGGCAGGCACCGGCGGGGCCGATGGCACCGGCAAAGCCGGCACAGCGGGCGCCGACGGCGTAGGCGTTGCCGATATGGCTCAGGGCGGCAAGGGCGGCGCCGGTGCTGCGGGCAGCCCGATCTACCACAACGGCGGCGCCGGCGGCGACGGCGGCAGCGGCGGCACGTACGGCCACGGCGGCGACGGCGGCAACGGCGGCAACGCGGAGCAGACCGACACCGGCAACGCCCTGACCGGCGGAAATGGTGGCGCCGGCGGTAAAGGCGGGGCCGGCGGCACGGCCCAAGGCAACGGCGGGAACGGCGGCAACGGCGGCAAGGCCACGGCCGAGCTCACCGAAGACAGCAGCTCCGTCGCCACCCGGGGTGGCAACGGCGGGGCCGGTGGTAAGGGCGGCGCGGCCGTCAACGGCACCGGCGGTAACGGCGGCAAGGGCGGTGACGCAGGCTCCGGCAGCCAGTACGGCGGTGTCGGGGGTAAGGGCGGCGATGGTGGTGCGGTCACCGGCAAGGGCGCGGGCGGTACCGGTGGCGACGGTGGCAAGGGTGCCGTGGCGACCGGCTGGAAGTCCGACGGCACCTGGGGCATCGACGGGTTCGCCAACAAGTTCGGGGCCGGCACCATCCTGGGCGTCTCCGGCGCGGGCGGTGCCGGCGGCGCCGGCGGCGCGGGCACGACCGGCGGCGGCGGTAACGGCGGCAACGGCGGCGAGGGCGGCGGCGAGACCGGGACGGAAGGCAGCACCCGGGTCATCTGGGGCGGTAGCGGCGGCGCCGGTGGCGCCGGCGGTGCGGCCACCAACAGCGCCAAGGACGTCACCGACAGCGGCGACGGCGGCAACGGCGGCGAGGGCGGCGAGGGCGGTCAGGGCACCATCGCCGGTGGCAGCGGTGGCGCCGGTGGCGCCGGCGGCACCAGTGCCAACGGCAAGGGCGGTGACGGCGGTGACGGCGGCAGTGGCGACAAGGGCACCGGCTGGAGTGACGTCAACGGCAGCGTGACCGGCAAGGGCCAGATCCTGAGCTTCGGCGGCAACGGCGGCCGCGGCGGCGCCGGCGGCAACGGGGTGAGCGGCGGCGACGGCGGCAGCGGCGGCTCGGGCATCGCCGGAATCTTCGGCGGCAATAAGTTCAGCTCCGGCGGCGCCGGCGGCGCCGGCGGTGCCGGCGGCACCGGAACCACCGGCGACGGCGGCAACGGCGGCAAGGGCGGTGACAGCGGGGACGGCAGCTGGCGGGCGGCCAACGGCGGCGCCGGCGGTGTCGGCGGCAACAGCACCAGCGGAAACGGCGGCAAGGGCGGTGACGGCGGTGCCGGCGGCAGCCTGGACATCCCCGGCGGCGCCGCACCCACCAACGGCCGGGTCGTCATGGTCGGCGCCGGCGGCGCGGGCGGTGCCGGCGGCAGCAGCACCGCCGCCGACACCACCGGTTCCGGTGGCGACGGCGGTCGCGGCGGGGACGGCGGCGACGGCATCGGCAGCATCAAGGGCGGTGCCGGCGGCACCGGTGGCACCGGCGGCAAGGCGGGGAGCGTGGCCGGCGAGGCCGGCACCAAGCCGGCCGCTCCCACCACCAGCACCGGTGGCACGGGCGGCGCCGGCGGCGCGGGCGCCGAGCCCGAGGCGTCCGGCAGCTGACCCGCAGGCCGAAAGCCCCGCACACCGCGTGCGGGGCTTTCGCCATGATGTCGATAAGATCGACGTTTGCGTCTCAGCCGAAACCACAGCCAGTAAGGGGAGTCTCGTCGCGTGGGCCAACAACCAGTCGACCCGTCCGTCGTCTCCGACGCGACCCTGACCTCCGCGTTGCAGGCCGCGCAGGCCGCGTTCGCCGCGGCCGCCGACCTGGATGCGCTGGCGCAGGCCAAAACCGAGCACCTCGGTGACCGGTCGCCCTTGGCGCTGGCCCGCCAGGCCCTGGCCACACTGGACAAGGCCGACCGCGCCGACGCCGGCCGCCGGGTCAACGCCGCCCGCGCGCAGGCCCAGCAGGCCTACGACGAGCGCCTGGCGGCGCTGCGCGCCGAACGCGACGCCGCCGTGCTGGCCGCCGAGAGCATCGACGTCACGTTGCCCTCGGCCCGCAGACCCGTCGGCGCGCGCCACCCCATCACCATGCTGGCCGAACACGTCGCCGACACCTTCATCGCCATGGGCTGGGAACTGGCCGAGGGGCCGGAGGTCGAAGCCGAGCACTTCAACTTCGACGCCCTGAACTTCCCGGTCGACCACCCGGCGCGCAGCGACTCCGACACCTTCCACATCGCCCCGCCCGGTTCCCGCCAACTGCTGCGCACCCACACCTCACCGGTGCAGATCCGCGCCCTGTTGGCCCGCGAACTGCCGGTCTATGTGGTCTCGATCGGGCGCACTTTCCGCACCGACGAACTCGACGCCACCCACACCCCGGTGTTCCACCAGGTCGAGGGGCTGGCGGTCGACCGCGGACTGACCATGGCGCACCTGCGCGGGACGCTGGACGCCTTCGCCCGATCCGAGTTCGGGCCGGCCGCCAAGACCCGCATCCGGCCGCACTTCTTCCCGTTCACCGAGCCCTCGGCCGAGGTCGACATCTGGTTCGAGGGCAAGAAGGGCGGACCGGGCTGGGTGGAATGGGGCGGCTGCGGCATGGTGCACCCCAACGTGCTGCGCGCCGTGGGCATCGACCCGGAGGAATACTCCGGCTTCGCATTCGGTATGGGATTGGAGCGAACCCTGCAGTTCCGCAACGGAATTCCCGACATGCGTGACATGGTCGAAGGCGATGTCCGGTTCTCCCTGCCGTTCGGGGTGGGTGCCTGATGCGCATTCCCTACAGCTGGTTGCGGGAGACCCTGATCGCCGGTGCGCCGGGGTTTGACATCACCGCCGACGAACTCGAGCAGGCGCTGCTGCGGATCGGGCACGAGGTCGAAGCCGTGCACACCCTGGGCCCGGTCACCGGTCCGCTGAAAGTCGGCCGGGTCGCCGAGATCGAAGAGCTCACCGAGTTCAAGAAGCCCATCCGGGCCTGCCGGGTGGACGTCGGCGAAGAAGAATTGCGCGACATCGTCTGCGGCGCCAGGAATTTCACCGTCGGTGACCTGGTGGTGGTCGCGCTGCCCGGGGCGGTGCTGCCCGGCGATTTCACCATCGCCACCCGCAAGACCTACGGCCGAACCTCCGACGGCATGATCTGCTCGGCCGCCGAAATCCGGCTGGGCACCGACCACGCGGGAATCCTGGTGCTGCCGGCGGGCACCGCCGAGCCGGGCGCGGACGCCACCGCGGTGCTGGGCCTCGACGACGTGGTCTACGAACTGGCCATCACGCCCGACCGGGGCTACTGCATGTCGGTGCGCGGGCTGGCCCGCGACGTGGCCTGCGCCCTGGACCTGGACTCCCTCGACCCGGCCTCCGCCGATGTGGTGGCCCCGCTGCCCGCCGAGGGGCAGGCCTGGCCGCTGAGTGTGCAGCCGGGCACCGGGGTGCGCCGCTTCGCGCTGCGCAGCGTCACCGGCATCGACCCCGCGGCGGTCTCGCCGTGGTGGCTGCAACGCCGCCTGGCGCTCTGCGGCATCCGGTCGATCTCCCCGGCGGTCGACGCCACCAACTACGTCATGGTCGAACTCGGGCACCCGATGCACGCCCACGACCGTGCCCGCATCACCGGCGGATTCGACGTCCGCTTCGCCCGGCCCGGCGAGACCGTCACCACGCTCGACGACATCGAACGCAAGCTGGAGCCGGTCGACGTGCTGATCGTCGACGACGTCGCCACCGCCGCGATCGGCGGCGTGATGGGTTCGGGCAGCACCGAAATGCGTGACGACTCCACCGATGTGCTGCTGGAGGCCGCGATTTGGGATCCCGCGGCGGTGTCGCGGACCGCGCGGCGGCTGCACCTGCCCAGCGAGGCCGCCCGGCGCTACGAGCGCAGCGTCGACCCCGCCATCTCGGTGGCCGTGCTGGACCGGTGTGCTCAGCTGCTGGCCGAGATCGCCGGGGGAGTCATCGAACCCGGCCTGACCGACTGGCGCGGTGAACCCCCGGTGCACAACTGGAGCCCGCCCGCCGTCGAGATCGCCGCCGACCTGCCCGACCGTGTTGCCGGGGTCGGCTACCCTGAGGGCACCACCGCCCGGCGGCTCGCCCAGATCGGCTGCGACGTCGCCCGCAACGGCGACGTGCTGACCGTCACCCCGCCGAGCTGGCGCCCGGACCTGCGGCAACCAGCCGACCTGGTCGAAGAAGTGCTGCGGCTTCAAGGACTGGAATCCATCCCCTCGGTGCTGCCGACGGCGCCGGCGGGACGCGGACTGACCGCCACCCAGCGCCGGCGCCGCGCGATCGGCAAATCGCTGGCCCTGGCCGGCTACGTCGAGGTGCTCACCTCACCGTTTCTGCCCGCCGGAGTCTTCGACACCTGGGGGCTGGCGGACGATGACCCGCGCCGTGCCACGGTGTCGGTGCTCAACCCGCTGGAGGCCGACCGGCCGCAGCTGGCCGGCACGTTGCTGCCCGGGCTGCTGGAAGCGTTGAACCGCAACGTCTCCCGGGGCATGGGCGATGTCGCCCTGTTCACCATCGCCCAGGTGGTGCAACCGGCCGAGGCGGCCGAGTTCCCGGCCGTCACGGCCGCCCGCCGCCCCAGCGACGCCGAGATCGCCGGAATCGACGCGGCCCTGCCGCGCCAGCCGCAGCACGTCGCGGTCGCGCTGACCGGCCTGGCCGAACCGCGCGGGCCGTGGGGCCCGGGCCGGCCCGTGGAGGCCGCCGACGCCATCGAGGCGGCCCGGGTGATCGCCCGGGCCAGCGGAGTCGAGGTCACGCTGCGCTCCGGGGCGTATCTGCCCTGGCATCCGGGCCGCTGCGCGCAGGTACTGGTCGGCGAGACCCTGATCGGTCACGCCGGGCAGCTGCATCCGGCCGTCATCGAACGAGCGGGGCTGCCCAAGGGCACCTGCGCGGTGGAACTGAATCTCGATGCCATCGAGGTGACGCCGTCGTTGCCGGCGCCCCGGGTGTCGCCGTTCCCGGCGGTGTTCCAGGATCTGGCACTGGTGGTCGACGAGAAGGTGACCGCGCAGTCGGTGGCCGACGCGGTGCGTGAGGGCGCCGGCGAACTGCTGGAGGACATCGCGCTGTTCGACGTCTACACCGGCCCGCAGGTCGGGGAGGGCCGCAAGTCGCTGGCGTTCGCGCTGCGCTTCCGCGCCGCCGACCGGACGCTGACCGAGGACGAGGCCAGCGCGGCCCGCGACGCCGCCGTCGCCCGCGCCGGAGAGGCCGTGGGCGCCGCCCTGCGCTGACACCTGTCGCGTTCGCGGGCTGTTGCGAAACCGCCTGCTCGGGCATGCTGGAGTCGCCCGTCATGCCGCGTGACGTCAAGGGGGTCCGCCCGATGAACCAAGCCGAAACCTACGACGTGATCGTGCTGGGAGCCGGACCGGTCGGGGAGAACGTCGCCGACCGTGCCCGGGCCGCCGGGCTGACCGTGGCGATCGTGGAGCGCGAACTCATCGGCGGCGAGTGCTCGTACTGGGCCTGTGTGCCCAGCAAGGCGCTGCTGCGGCCGGTGCTGGCCCTCGATGACGTGCGCCGGGTGGCCGGCGCACGCCAGGCCGTCAGTTCCCCGCTCGACGCCGCCGCGGTGTTCGGGCGGCGCAATCACTATGTGGGGGATTGGCACGACGACGGGCAGGCGGACTGGATCGCCGGAATCGGCGCGACGCTGGTGCGCGGCGACGGCCGCCTGGACGGGCCGCGGCGCGTGGTGGTCACCACGCCCGGCGGCGAGGTGAGGCTGATCGCCCGCCAGGCGGTGGTGATCTGCACCGGAACCCGTGCGGTGCTTCCGGATCTGCCCGGGATGGCCGAAGTGCGCCCGTGGACCAATCGGGAGGCCACCGAGGCGACCTCGGTGCCGCGGCGTCTGGCCGTCGTCGGCGCCGGCGGCGTCGGCGTCGAAATGGCCACGGCCTGGCGGGGTTTGGGTTCGGCGGTGACGCTGCTGGTGCGCGGGAAGGGGCTGCTGGCGCGGATGGAGCCGTTCGTCGGGGAGTATGTCGCCCGCGGGCTGACCGACGCCGGAGTCGACGTGCGCTTCGGCGTCTCGGTCGCCCGGTTGCAGCGCCGCGACGCAGACGGGCCGGTGCAGGTGGAGCTGACCGACGGCAGCACTTTCGACGTCGACGAGATCCTGTTCGCGACCGGCCGCCGCCCGGCGACCGCCGACATCGGGCTGGAAACCGTCGGACTGACCCCGGGTGACTGGCTGGAGGTCGACGACACCTGCCGGGTGCGCGCCGTCGAGGACGGCTGGCTGTATGCCTGCGGCGACGTCAACCACCGTGCCCTGCTGACCCACCAGGGCAAATACCAGGCCCGCATCGCCGGCGACGTGATCGGCGCCCGGGCGGCCGGGCGGCCGCTGGACCCCGCGCCGTGGGGCTGGCACACCGCGACGGCGGACACCCACGCGGTGCCGCAGGTGTTCTTCACCGACCCCGAAGCGGCCGCGGTGGGGGTCACCGCCGAACAGGCCCAACACGCCGGCCACCGGGTGCAGGTGGTGGACGTGGAGATCGGCGAGGCCGTGACGGGCGCCCAGCTGCACGCCGACGGCTACCGGGGGCGCGCGCGCATGGTGGTCGACGCTGACAACGAGTACCTGCTCGGCGTCGCATTCGTCGGCCCGGGGGTGGCCGAGTTACTGCATTCGGCCACCGTGGCCGTCGCGGGCCGGGTGCCGATCAGTCGGCTGTGGCACGCGGTACCGTGCTTTCCGACCATCAGCGAGGTGTGGCTGCGGCTGCTGGAGGCCTACCGCGACGCCGCGGTGACCCAGACCCCGGCCGGCGTGACGTGACACCGTTGCGGCGGCGCGCCCGAAGTGTAATTAGTTTGCATATGGCCGCATAGTCATGCAGAATCGCCCGGTGACTACACCGATCAACGTGGCGGTGGCCGGTGCCAGCGGCTACGCCGGCGGGGAGATCCTGCGGCTGCTGCTCGGGCACCCCGCCTACGCCGACGGCCGGCTGCGCATCGGCGCGCTGACCGCCGCCGGCAATGCCGGCAGCACCCTGGGCGAACAGCATCCGCACCTGGTGCCGCTGGCCGACCGCGTCCTCGAACCCACCGACGTGGGCGTGCTCGCCGTCCACGACGTGGTGTTCCTCGGCCTGCCGCACGGACATTCGGCGGCGCTGGCCGAACAGCTCGGCGACGACACCGTGGTCATCGACTGCGGGGCTGACTTCCGGTTGGGCGACCCGACCGACTGGGAACGCTTCTACGGCTCGCCGCACGCCGGTACCTGGCCCTACGGGCTGCCCGAACTGCCCGGCGGGCGCGACAAACTCAAAGACGCCCGGCGGATCGCGGTCCCGGGGTGTTACCCGACTGCGGCGTTGCTGGCGCTGTTCCCGGCCGTCGCCGCGGGCCTGGTGGAGCCCGACGTCACCGTGGTGGCCGTCAGCGGCACCTCCGGTGCGGGTAAGGCCGCCAAGGTCGACCTGCTGGGCTCGGAGGTGATCGGATCGGCGCGGGCCTACAACATCGGCGGCGTGCACCGGCACACCCCGGAGATCGGCCAGGGCCTGCGCGCGGTCACCCAGCGCGACGTCAGGGTCGCGTTCATCCCGGTGCTGATCCCGGCATCACGGGGAATCCTGGCGACCTGCACCGCGAAAACCACCGCGCCGTTGTCCGAACTGCGCGCGGCCTACGAAAAGGCCTACGCCGACGAGCCGTTCGTGCACCTGCTGCCCCAGGGTCAGCTGCCCAAGACGGGATCGGTGATCGGCAGCAACGCCGCGCATCTCGCGGTGGACCTCGATGAGGACGCCTCGACGTTCATCGCGATCGCCGCGATCGACAACCTGGTCAAGGGCACCGGTGGAGCGGCGGTGCAGGCGATGAACCTGGCGCTGGGCTGGCCCGAGACGCAGGGACTGTCCGTGGTGGGAGTGGCGCCGTGACCGCCGGGCACACCCTGATACGCGAGCAGGGCGTCACCGCACCCGAAGGCTTCCGGGCCGCCGGAATCGCGGCCGGCATCAAGGCTTCGGGCAAGCCGGATTTGGCCCTGGTGTTCAACGAGGGGCCGGACTACGCCGCCGCGGGCGTGTTCACCAGCAACCAGGTCAAGGCCGCGCCGGTGCAATGGAGCCGGCAGGTGCTCACGTCCGGCCGGATGCGGGCGGTGATCCTCAACTCCGGCTGCGCCAACGCCTGTACCGGCCCGGGGGGCTTTCAGGACACCCACGCCACCGCCGAGGCGGTCGCGGCCGCGTTGTCGGCCTGGGGCACCGAGACCGGAGCGATCGAGGTGGCGGTCTGCTCCACCGGACTGATCGGCGACCGGCTGCCCATGGACAAGCTGTTGTCCGGGGTCACCGAGGTGGTGCAGGCGATGGCCGGCGGTCTGGTCGGCGGCGATGAGGCCGCCCGCGCCATCATGACCACCGACACCGTCCCCAAACAGGTTGCGCTGCACCACAAGGACAGTTGGACACTGGGCGGCATGGCCAAGGGCGCCGGGATGATGGCCCCGTCGCTGGCCACCATGCTGGTGGTGCTGACCACCGACGCCAAGGTCGACGCCGCGGCGCTCGACGGCGCCCTGCGCAGGGCCGCCGCTGTGACGTTCGACCGGCTGGACATCGACGGCAGCTGCTCCACCAACGACACGGTGCTGCTGTTGTCGTCGGGAGCCAGCGAGATCACGCCCAGCCAGGACGAGCTCGACGCCGCGGTGCTGGCGGTCTGCGACGACCTGTGCGCCCAGCTGCAGGCCGACGCCGAGGGCGTCACCAAGCGGGGGCGTATCACCGTCACCGGCGCGCCCGACGACAACGATGCGCTGGTCGCCGCCCGGATCGTGGCCCGCGACAGCCTGGTCAAAACCGCGCTGTTCGGCTCGGACCCCAACTGGGGCCGGGTGCTGGCCGCCGTGGGGATGGTGCCGTTCACCATCGAACCGGACCGGATCGCGGTGTCCTTCAACGGCTCCCCGGTCTTCAGTGCGGGCATGCCGATGCCGGGTGCCCGCGAGGTCGACCTGTCCGGGGCAGACATCGAGGTCACCGTGGAATTGGATCTCGGCATCGGGCAGGCCACCGTGCGCACCACCGACCTGTCGCACGCCTACGTCGAAGAGAATTCCGCGTATTCCTCATGACCGAACTGACCACCACAGTCAAGGCCCAGGTCCTGGCCGAAGCCCTGCCCTGGCTCAAGCAGCTGCACGGCAAGATCGTCGTCGTCAAGTACGGCGGCAACGCCATGACCGACGACACCCTCAAGCACGCGTTCGCCGCCGACATGGCCTTTTTGCGCAACTGCGGCATCCACCCGGTGGTGGTGCACGGCGGCGGACCGCAGATCAGCGCCATGCTCCGGCGGCTCGGGATAGAGGGCGACTTCAAGGGCGGATTCCGGGTCACCACACCGGAAGTGCTCGATGTGGCGCGCATGGTGCTGTTCGGTCAGGTCGGTCGCGAACTGGTGGGCCTGATCAACGCCCACGGCCCGTACGCGGTCGGTATCACCGGCGAGGACGCCGCACTGTTCACCGCGATCCGGCGCAGCGTCACCGTCGACGGGGTCGCCACCGACATCGGCCTGGTCGGCGACGTCGACCAGGTCAACACCGACGCGGTGCTGGATCTGATTGCCGCAGGCCGGATCCCGGTGGTCTCCACGCTGGCTCCCGACCCCGACGGGGTGGTGCACAACATCAACGCCGACACCGCCGCGGCCGCGCTGGCCGAAGCCCTGCAGGCCGAGAAACTGCTGATGCTCACCGATGTCGACGGCCTCTACACCGACTGGCCCAACACCGATTCACTGGTCAGCGAGATCGACACCGCGACCCTGGAGACCCTGCTGCCCACGCTGGAGTCCGGGATGATCCCCAAGGTCGAAGCCTGCCTGCGCGCCGTGCGCGGCGGGGTGCCCAGCGCCCACATCATCGACGGCCGGGTGCAACACTGCGTCCTGGTCGAGCTGTTCACCGATGCCGGCACCGGAACCAAGGTGGTAAACCCATGACAAGCCTGCAGGACCGGTGGTCTGCGGTGATGATGAACAACTACGGCACCCCGCCGCTGGCACTGGTCGCCGGCGACGGCGCGGTGGTGACCGACGAGGCCGGCAACAGCTACCTCGACCTGCTCGGCGGGATCGCGGTCAACGTGCTCGGCCACCGGCACCCGGCGGTGATCGAGGCCGTCACCCGCCAGCTGAACACGCTGGGCCACACCTCCAACCTGTATGCGACCGAACCGGGCATCGCCCTGGCCGAGGGGCTGGTCGGACATCTGGGCGTTGCGGCGCGGGTGTTCTTCTGCAACTCGGGAGCCGAGGCCAACGAAGTGGCCTTCAAGATGACCCGGCTCACCGGTAAGACGAAAATCGTTGCCGCCCAAGGTGCGTTTCACGGCCGGACCATGGGTTCGCTGGCCCTGACCGGACAGCCCGACAAGCAGGCGCCGTTCGAGCCGCTGCCCGGCGACGTGGTGCACGTGCCCTACGGCGACGCCAAAGCGCTTGCCGCCGAGGTCGACTCGGCCACCGCCGCGGTGTTCCTGGAACCGATCATGGGGGAGGGCGGCGTCGTCACACCGCCCGCCGGCTACCTGGCGCAGGCGCGCGGCATCACCGCCGCCCACGGTGCGCTGCTGGTGCTCGACGAAGTCCAGACCGGGATCGGGCGCACCGGCGCCTTCTACGCCCACCAGCACGACGGCATCGTCCCCGACATCGTCACGCTGGCCAAGGGCCTGGGCGGCGGGCTGCCGATCGGCGCCTGCCTGGCTGTGGGTGCGGCCGGCGACCTGTTGACACCGGGCAGCCACGGCAGCACCTTCGGCGGCAACCCGGTGTGCACCGCGGCCGCGCTGGCGGTGCTGCAGGCCCTGGCCGAAGGCGACCTGATCGCCAGGGCGGGCACGCTCGGCAAGACGCTGAGCCACGGCATCGAGGAGCTGGGCCATCCGCTGATCGACCATGTCCGGGGCAAGGGCCTGCTGGCCGGCGTGGTGCTGCGCGAGCCGAAGGCCAAGGCCGTCGAGCTCGCCGCCCGCCAGGCCGGCTTTCTGGTCAACGCCGCCGCGCCCGGCGTGGTCCGGCTCGCGCCGCCGCTGATCATCACCGAAGAGCAGATCGACAGCTTCATCACTGCCCTGCCGGCAGTGCTCGACACCGCGAACGAGGCTCAGTCATGATTCGGCATTTCCTGCGCGACGACGACGTCACCCCGGCCGAGCAGGCCGAAATCCTCGCCCTGGCAGCGGAACTGAAAGCCAAGCCGTTCAGCGCCCGGCCGCTCGAAGGCCCCCGCGGGGTCGCGGTGATCTTCGACAAGAACTCCACCCGCACCCGGTTCTCCTTCGAACTGGGCATCGCCCAGCTCGGCGGGCACGCCGTCGTCGTCGACGGCCGCTCCACCCAGCTGGGCCGCGACGAAACCCTCGAAGACACCGGACAGGTGCTCTCGCGCTACGTCGACGCCATCGTGTGGCGCACCTTCGCCCAGGACCGCCTGACGGCGATGGCCTCGACGGCAGGCGTGCCGATCGTCAACGCGCTCTCCGACGAGTTCCACCCCTGTCAGGTGCTGGCCGACCTGCAGACCATCGCCGAGCGCAAAGGCGACCTCAAAGGCCTGAAGCTGACCTACCTGGGCGACGGCGCCAACAACATGGCGCACTCGCTGATGCTGGGCGGCGTCACCGCCGGGCTGCACGTCACCGTCGCCGCCCCGGACGGCTTCACCCCCGACCCCGCCGTGGTGGCCGCCGCGCAGGCCCGCGCCGCCGACACCGGCGCCTCGGTCACGCTGACCGCCGATGCCGCCAAGGCCGCCACCGGCGCCGACGTGCTGGTCACCGACACCTGGACCTCCATGGGCCAGGAGGACGACGGCCTGGACCGGGTGGCGCCGTTTCGGCCCTTCCAGGTCAACGACGAACTGGTGGCGCTGGCCGACTCGGATGTCACCGTGCTGCACTGCCTGCCGGCGCACCGCGGCGACGAGATCACCGATGCGGTGATCGACGGGCCGCACAGTGCGGTGTGGGACGAAGCCGAGAACCGGCTGCATGCGCAGAAGGCGCTGTTGGTGTGGTTGCTGGAACGGTCGCGATGAGCCGAGCCGACAGCAGCGTCACGCGGGTGGGCCGTCAGGCCCGCATCGTGGAGGTGCTGTCCTCGGCGTCGGTGCGCAGCCAGACCGAACTGGCCGCGATCCTGGCCGCCGACGGCATCGAGGTCACCCAGGCCACCTTGTCGCGGGACCTCGAAGAACTGGGCGCGGTGAAACTGCGCGGTGTCGACGGGGGAGCCGGGGTGTATGTGGTCCCCGAGGACGGCAGCCCGGTGCGCGCGGTCTCCGGCGGGACCGACCGGCTGTGCCGGCTGCTGGGGGAGCTGCTGGTGTCCACCGACGCCACCGGTAATCTCGCCGTGCTGCGCACCCCACCCGGCGCGGCGGACTACCTGGCCAGTGCCATCGATCGGGCCGCGCTACCGTACGTCGTCGGCACCATCGCCGGGGATGACACCATCTTCGTAGCGGCCCGCGAGCCGATGACCGGCGCCGAACTGGCCGCCGCCCTCAACGACCTGCAGTAGACCAAGAGCAACACAGCAAGGAGAACTCGATGTCCGAACGCGTCATCCTGGCGTATTCCGGTGGCCTGGACACCTCGGTGGCGATCAGCTGGATCGGCAAGGAGACCGGCCGCGAAGTGGTCGCCGTGGCCATCGACCTCGGCCAGGGCGGCGAGGACATGGAGGTGGTGCGGCAGCGGGCCCTGGACTGCGGCGCCGTGGAGGCCGTCGTGGTGGACGCCCGCAACGAGTTCGCCGACGAGTACTGCCTGCCCACCATCAAGGCCAACGCGCTCTACATGGACCGCTACCCGCTGGTGTCGGCCATCAGCCGGCCGCTGATCGTCAAGCACCTGGTGGATGCCGCGCGCAGCCACGGCGGCACCATCGTCGCGCACGGTTGCACCGGCAAGGGCAACGACCAGGTCCGCTTCGAAGTCGGTTTCGCCTCGCTGGCGCCCGAACTCGACGTGATCGCCCCGGTCCGCGACTACGCCTGGACCCGGGAGAAGGCCATCGCCTTCGCCGAGCAGAACGACATCCCGATCAACGTCACCAAGCGCTCGCCGTTCTCCATCGACCAGAACGTCTGGGGCCGCGCGGTGGAGACCGGATTCCTCGAAGACCTGTGGAACGCCCCCACCAAGGACGTCTACGACTACACCGAGGACCCGACCGTCAACTTCAACGCCCCCGACGAGCTGATCATCAGCTTCGACAAGGGCCGCCCGGTGGCCATCGACGGCCGCCCGCTCAGCGTCCTGCAGATCATCCAGGAGCTCAACACCCGGGCCGGCGCGCAGGGTGTGGGCCGGCTCGACGTGGTCGAGGACCGGCTGGTGGGCATCAAGAGCCGCGAGATCTATGAGGCGCCCGGCGCCATGGTGCTGATCACCGCGCACACCGAGCTCGAGCACGTCACCCTGGAGCGCGAGTTGGGCCGCTACAAGCGCGGGGTGGACCGCAAGTGGGGCGAGCTCACCTACGACGGCCTGTGGTTCAGCCCGCTCAAGCGGTCGCTGGAGGTGTTCGTCGAGGACACCCAGCAGCACGTGTCCGGCGACATCCGCCTGGTCCTGCACGGCGGCAGCATCATCGTCAACGGCCGGCGCAGCGCCGAGTCGCTGTACGACTTCAACCTGGCCACCTATGACGAGGGCGACACCTTCGACCAGAGCGCCGCGCGCGGATTCGTCCAGATCCACGGCCTGAGCTCGAAGATCTCCGCCCGCCGCGACCTGAGCTGATCAGTTTCCATCGCGAGCAGACGCAGAATCGCACGCAGAAGCCTCTGCGGATGCGATTCTGCGTCTGGTGGCCGTAGAAAGGTGACCACATGAGCACCAACGAGGGATCGTTGTGGGGCGGCCGGTTCGCGCAGGGGCCGTCGGCCGCGCTGACCGCGCTGAGCAAATCGACGCACTTCGACTGGGTGCTGGCGCCCTACGACATCGCCGCCTCCAAGGCGCACGCCAAGGTGCTCTACGACGCCGGGCTGCTCACCGCCGAGCAGCGTGACGGGCTGCTGGCCGGCCTGGACAGCCTCGGCGAGGACGTCGCCGACGGCAGCTTCGGGCCCCTGGTCACCGACGAGGACGTGCACGGCGCGCTGGAACGCGGCCTGATCGACCGGGTGGGTCCAGAGCTGGGCGGCCGGTTGCGCGCCGGGCGGTCCCGCAACGACCAGGTGGCCACCCTGTTTCGGCTGTGGCTGCGCGACGCGGTGCGCCGGGTGGCCGCCGGGGTGCTCGACGTGGTCGAGGCGCTGGCCGAGCAGGCCGCCGCCCACCCCGCCGCGATCATGCCGGGCAAGACGCATCTGCAGTCCGCGCAGCCGGTGCTGCTGGCCCACCACCTGCTGGCTCACGCCCACCCGCTGCTGCGTGACGTGGACCGCATCGCCGACTTCGACGCCCGCGCAGCGGTGTCGCCGTACGGTTCGGGTGCGCTGGCCGGCTCGTCGCTGGGCCTGAACCCGGATGCCATCGCCGCTGAACTCGGCTTCACCGCTGCGGCGGACAATTCGATCGACGCCACCGCCGCACGCGACTTCGCCGCGGAGGCCGCCTTCGTGTTCGCGATGATCGCGGTCGACCTGTCCCGGCTGGCCGAAGACATCATCTTGTGGAGCTCCACCGAATTCGGCTACGCCGTGCTGCACGACTCCTGGTCGACCGGCAGCTCGATCATGCCGCAGAAGAAGAACCCCGATATCGCCGAACTGGCCCGCGGCAAGTCCGGCCGGCTGATCGGCAACCTCACCGGGCTGCTGGCGACGCTCAAGGCCCAGCCGCTGGCCTACAACCGGGACCTGCAGGAGGACAAGGAGCCGGTGTTCGACTCGGTGGCGCAGCTGGAGCTGCTGCTGCCCGCGATGGCCGGCCTGGTGGGCACCCTGCGGTTCGACACCGAGCGGATGGCCGCCCTGGCTCCGGCGGGCTACACCTTGGCCACCGACATCGCCGAATGGCTGGTGCGCCAAGGTGTTCCGTTCCGCGTCGCACACGAGGCGGCGGGCGCCGCGGTGCAGGCGGCCGAGCAGCGCGGCGTCGGCCTGGACGAACTGACCGATGCGGAGCTGGCCGCCATCAGCGCGGACCTCACCCCGGAAGTGCGCGAGGTGCTGACCGTCGAGGGCTCGGTGGCCTCCCGCGACGCCCGGGGCGGCACGGCGCCGGTGCGGGTGGCCGAGCAGTTGGCGGACCTGCGAGAGCGTGCCGCCGACCAGCGTCGCTGGCTCAACGGCTGACGTCTCAGCGCCGATACGCCGCCAGGTTCCCGGCCAGCTCGTCGAACAGATCCTGGTTCAGCCCGAACGCGAACCTGACCTCATCGACCACGTCGTCGATCTCGTCGGGTGTCAGACCGAGATTGTCGAGGCGGGCACGGTAGGCGTCCTTGTACGGTTTGGCCCGCACCGGGAACTCATAGAACGCCAGGCCGGCGCCGCCGAGGGCAAACGTGCGGTCCAGCACGCGCCCGACTGCCTGGCCGCCGGAGAGATCCCCGAGATAGCGCGTGTAGTGGTGGGCCAGCAACGCGCTGTTCGACGCGGCGCCGATCCGCTCGCAGTAGGCCTGGGCGGCGGGCGAATCGACCTCCGGAACCGCTCCACCGGTCCAGAACCGCAGGTCGGCCTCGATCGCCGAAAGCCGTTCCAGCGCAGGGTCATACACCGACGCGACGAGTGCGTCCTCGCGATTCGCGCGCACCGCGGCCTCCAGCGCGGCATAGACCAGCCGCAACCGCGACAGGTAGTCGACGTAGCCCTGCTCGTTGACCCTGCCGCCCATCAGCTCCGACACAAACGGTGAGGCCTCGGCAGCGTCATGGGCCGCCTGCGATCCCTCGCGCATCGCGGTGGACAACGAACGGACGGCATCGGGGTCCACCGGGGCCTGCAGCGACATTTCCCATCCATTCCCTGGTCGGTCCGAGCGCGCCGCTCATCAGCGTAATGAACCCGTCCCCGCCGACACCGACCCCGGTGCGTCGCGCTGCGTTAGCGTGAGCGGATCAACGCCAGCCGGACCTTGAGCACCTTCAGGCGCGCCGCGACCGCGGGCGCGGCCTGCCTGGTGCTGGCGCAGTGCGGCGCCGCACCGCCGCCGGGCAACGCGCCGGCCGCCGCACCGCCGCCGGGCGGACAAGCCGGCATCGAGCCGGTCGTCGAGGCCGTCACGGCCGCCGACCTCGGCGCCACCTGGCACCCCGACTGCCCGGTCGGCCCGGAGCAACTGCGACGCGTCACGCTGACCCACCTCGGGTTCGACGCCCGCCCGCACCGCGGCGAGCTGATCGTGCACCAGGATCTGGTCACAGACGTGATCGCGGTGTTCGAGCGGCTCTACCGGCTGGACTTCCCGATCGAGAAGATGCGGCCGGCGGCGGCGTACCGGGGCGGCGACGACGAACTGTCGATGGCGGACAACAACACCTCGGCGTTCAACTGCCGGCGCATCCCGGGCTCCGGCAACTGGGCGCTGCACGCCTACGGCCGCGCCGTCGACGTCAACCCGCTGCTGAACCCGTCGGTCGACGGCGACGGGTTCGAGCCGCACAACGCCGCGACCTATCTGGATCGCGCCAGCAGCGCACCGGGACTGCTGCATGCCGGCGACGCCGCGGTCCGCGCCTTCACCGACGCGGG
This sequence comes from Mycobacterium sp. UM_Kg1, assembly GCF_000972925.1. NCBI lineage: Bacteria > Bacillati > Actinomycetota > Actinomycetes > Mycobacteriales > Mycobacteriaceae > Mycobacterium > Mycobacterium sp. UM_Kg1. The sequence continues at coordinate 17,252 of NZ_JRMK01000051.1, forward strand.
CTGGACCTGGGGCGGAAACTGGCGCTCGCCGGTGGACTACCAGCATTTCGAGCAGCGCTGAGCACCGCGGCGGTCATTCCACCAGCTCCGAGAGTTCCAGCCAGCGGCTTTCCTGCTCGGCGACCTCGGCTTCCAGTGCCCGCAGTTCGCGGGTGAGTTCGGCCAGGCCCACGTGGTCGGACTGGTCGTGGTCGGCCAGCTGGTGATGCTTGGCCTCGATCTGCTCGGCCAGCTTCGCCAGCCGGCGGTCGACGGCAGCCAGGTCCTTCTGCGCGGCACGCAGTTGGGCCCCCGACAGCGGGCCGCCCGGCGCGGCGGGCGCGGCGGGGCGCGCGGCCGGTGCCCGGCGCAGCTCGGCGGCCAGCTGCAGATACTCGTCCACACCGCCCGGCAGGTGCCGCAGCCGCCCGTCCAGGATCGCGTACTGCTGGTCGGTGACCCGCTCCAGCAGATACCGGTCGTGGGAGACCACGATCAGGGTGCCCGGCCAGGAGTCCAGCAGGTCCTCGGTGGCGGTCAGCATGTCGGTGTCGACGTCGTTGGTGGGCTCGTCGAGCACCAGCACATTGGGCTCGGCGAGCAGGGTGAGCATCAGCTGCAGCCGCCGGTGCTGGCCGCCGGAGAGCTCACCGACCCGGGCCGAGAGCTGCGCGCTGCCGAACCCGAGGCGTTCCAGCAGCTGCGCCGGAGTCATCTCCTTGCCGTCGACCTGGTAGTCGTTGCGCAGCCGGCCCAGCACGTCGGCCACCCGATCCCCGGCCAGCGACGCCAGCTCCGCCGACTGCTGGTCCAACATGCCCAGCCGCACCGTCTTACCGCGCTTGACCCGGCCGCAGTCGGGCACCACCGTCCCGGCGATCAGACCCAGCAGGGTGGACTTCCCGGCGCCGTTGGCCCCGACGATCCCGGTGCGCTCACCGGGGCCGATCCGCCACTCGACATCACGCAGCACCGGCTTGCCGTCGTAGGAGACCGACACGTCCAGCAGATCGATCACGTCTTTGCCCAGCCGTGCGGTCGCCAGCTTCATCAGCTCGACGTCGTTGCGCAGCGGCGGGACGTCGGCGATCAGCGCATTGGCGGCCTCGATGCGGAACTTCGGCTTGGAGGTGCGGGCCGGTGCCCCGCGCCGCAGCCAGGCCAGCTCCTTGCGTAACACGTTCTGCCGCTTGGCCTCGCTCGCCGCGGCCATCCGGTCGCGCTCCACCCGCTGCAGCACGTAGGCCGCGTAGCCGCCCTGGAACGGCTCCACGATGCGGTCGTGCACCTCCCAGGTGGTGGTGGCCACCTCGTCGAGGAACCACCGGTCGTGGGTGACCACCAGCAGGCCGCCGCTGTTGCGGGCCCAGCGCTGCTGCAGGTGGCGCGCCAGCCAGGTGATGCCCTCCACATCGAGGTGGTTGGTCGGCTCGTCGAGGCAGATCACGTCCCACTCGCCGATCAGCAGCGCCGCCAGCTGGGCTCGCCGGCGCTGCCCGCCGGACAGCTCCGAGATGGTTGCGTCCCAGGCGATGTCGGCCACCAGTCCGTCGACCACGTCCCGGATCCGCGGGTTGGACGCCCATTCGTGGTCGGCCTGCTCACCGACCAGCGACGCTCCCAGCGTGCGGGCGGGGTCGAGGGTGTCGGCCTGGTCCAGCAATCCGACGCGCAGGCCGCTGCGCCGGGTGACACGGCCCGAGTCCGGGGTCACCGCCCCGGCCAGCAGACGCAGCAGCGACGATTTGCCATCCCCGTTGCGGCCGACGATCCCGATCCGGGCGCCGTCGTTGACCCCCAGGGTCACTGAGTCCAACACCACACCGGTGGGGTAGCGCAGGTGAAGTGCCTCAGCTCCGAGCAGGTGTGCCACCGCAGGAACGGTACTGCCTGCCCGTTGCCGAATGGTGAACCAGCCGGACCGGCGGGACTGATGTGCCAGAATGTGCACGTCATTTGATCGGGCGCGCGAAGTGTAGGGAGCAGCGGTGGATCTGAATTTGTCGGCCGTCAGCCGGCCGGTCGAATGGCTGATGGCCACCGCGCAGAACGGTCTGGAGGTGCTGCGCTGGGGCGGTCTGGAGACCGGCACCGTCCCCTCGCCGTTCCAGATCGTCGAGAGCACCCCGATGTACAAGCTGCGGCGGTACTTCCCGCCGGACAGCCGCCCGGGACAGCCGCAGCCCGGACCGCCGGTGCTGCTGGTGCACCCGATGATGATGTCGGCGAACATGTGGGACGTCACCCAGGAGGAGGGCGCGGTCGGGATCCTGCACGACGCCGGCCTCGACCCCTGGGTGATCGACTTCGGCTCGCCGGACCAGATCGAAGGCGGCATGCGCCGCAACCTGGCCGACCACATCGTCGGGCTCAGTCAGGCCATCGACACCGTCGCCGAGACGACCGGGCGCGACGTGCACCTGGCCGGCTACTCCCAGGGCGGCATGTTCGCCTATCAGACCGGGGCGTACCGGCATTCGAAGAGCATCGCCAGCATCATCGCGTTCGGCTCGCCGGTGGACACCCTGGCCGCCCTGCCGATGGGCGTCCCGCCCAACCTCGCCGCCAACGTGGCCGGCTTCATGGCCGACCACGTCTTCAACCGGCTCGACATCTCGGGCTGGCAGGCCCGGGTGGGCTTCCAGATGATGGACCCGCTCAAGACCGCCAAGGCCCGGATCGACTTCATGCGCCAGCTGCACGACCGGGAGGCGCTGCTGCCGCGGGAGGCGCAGCGGCGGTTCCTGGAGTCCGAGGGCTGGATCGCCTGGTCGGGCCCGGCGATCTCCGAGCTGCTCAAGCAGTTCATCGCCCACAACCGGATGATGACCGGCGGTTTCGCCATCAACGGGCAACTGGTCACGCTGACCGACATCACCTGCCCGGTCCTGGCGTTCGTCGGCGAGGTCGACGACATCGGGCAGCCGGCGGCGGTGCGCGGCATCCGCCGTGCCGCCCCGGATGCCAAGGTCTTCGAATACCTGCTGCGGGCGGGGCATTTCGGTCTGGTGGTGGGCTCCAAGGCCGCCGAGCAGACCTGGCCGACGGTGGCGCGCTGGGTGTTGTGGCAGTCCGGGATGGGGCCGCAGCCGGCCGGGGTGTCGCTGATGTCCGAGCAGCCCGCCCAGGGAGCCAAGAGCGGCGGCGTCGCGATGACGTCGCGGATCGCGCACGGCCTGGGTGAGGCATCCGAGGTGGCCCTGACGCTGGCCCGCGGCGCCGCCGACGCCCTGGTGGCGGCGCAGAAGTCGGTGCGCACCATCGCGGTGGAGACCGCCCGGACCCTGCCGCGGCTGGCCCGGCTGGGGCAGATCAACGACCACACCCGAATCTCGCTGGGCCGCATCATCGACGAACAGGCCGCGGACTCGCCCGACGGCGAATTCCTGCTGTTCGACGGGCGGGTGCACACCTACGAGGCGGTCAACAAGCGCATCGACAACGTGGTGCGCGGCCTGATCGAGGTCGGGGTGCGCCAGGGCGACCACGTGGGCGTGCTGATGGCCACCCGGCCCAGCGCCCTGGTCGCTATCGCGGCACTGTCCCGGCTGGGCGCGGTGGCCGTGCTCATGCCGACGGACGGGGATCTGCTGCCCGCGGCCCGGCTGGCCGGCTTCTCCGACATCATCGTCGACCCCGACACCCTGGACCTGGCCGGCGACGCCGCCCGCGAACTGGGCTGCCAGGTGCTGGTGCTCGGCGGTGGTGAAGCCCGCGACCTCGACCTGCCGACTGACCTCAACGTCATCGACATGGAGCAGATCGACCCCGACGCGGTGGAACTGCCCGGCTGGTACCGCCCCAACCCGGGCTTCGCCCGCGACCTGGCGTTCGTGGCCTTCGGCAATGCCGGCGGCGAGCTGGTGGCCAAGCAGATCACCAACTTCCGGTGGGCGCTCTCGGCCTTCGGCACCGCCTCGGCGGCGGCACTGGGGCCCAACGACACCGTGTACTGCCTGACCCCGCTGCATCACGAGTCCGGGCTGTTGGTCAGCCTCGGCGGTGCGGTGGTCGGCGGGGCGCGCATCGCGCTGTCGCGGGGGCTCAACCCGGACCGGTTCGTCTCCGAGGTGCGCCGCTACGGGGTCAGCGTGGTGTCCTACACCTGGGCGATGCTGCGTGAGGTCATCGACGACCCGAACTTCGTCTTGCAGGGCAACCACCCGGTGCGCCTGTTCATCGGGTCCGGGATGCCCATCGGCCTGTGGAACCGGGTCACCGAGGTGTTCGCGCCGGCCAACGTGGTGGAGTTCTTCGCCACCAAGGACGGCCAGGCCGTGCTGGCCAACGTCGCCGGCGCCAAGGTCGGCAGCAAGGGACGCCCGCTGCCCGGCGCGGTGGAGGTGGAGCTGGCCGCCTATGACTCCGAACTCGACCTGATCCTGGAAGACGACCGGGGCTTTGTGCGCGTCGCCGAGACCGACGAAGTCGGGGTGCTGCTGGCCAAACCGCGCGGGCCCATCGACCCGGCGGCGTCGGTCAAGCGTGGCGTGTTCGCCCCGGCCGACACCTGGATCTCCACGGAGTTTCTGTTCCGGCGCGACGCCGACGGCGACTACTGGCTGGTGGGCGGGCGTTCGTCGCGCATCGCCACCGACCGGGGGATCGCGTTCCCGGTGGTCATCACCGATGCGCTCAGTGCGGTCACCGGCGTCGACCTGGGGGTGACCTACCGGGTGCCCGCCGAGGGCCGCGACCTGGTGGTGTCGGCGCTCACGGTGCAGGCGGGCGCCACGATCACCGCCGCCGACCTCAGCGAGGCGGTGGCGGCCCTTCCCGCCGGTACCGGGCCCGACCTGATCCACGTGGTGCCCAACCTTGCGCTGAGCACCGTCTACCGACCGGTGGTCGGCGGCTTGCGGGAGGCCGGGCTGCCCAAGGCCGGACGCAACGCCTGGTATTACGACGCCCCCAGCCGGCAGTTCAAACGACTGACCGCCGCGGTGCGCGCCGAACTGGCCGGCGGCCGCCCGTGATCCCGCAAGATCTGCTCGACATCCTGGTGTGCCCGGCCGACCGCGGCCCCCTGCTGTTGGTGCAGCGCTCCGGTGGCTCCGCCGAACAGGCGCTTTATAACCCACGGCTGCGCCGGGCTTACCGGATCGACGACGACATCCCGGTGTTGTTGATCGACGAGTCCGAACCCATCGGCGACGAGGAGCACGCCGCGCTCATCGCCCAAGCGGGTCCGGCAGCTCCCCGGTGAGATAACGCTGCAGGGTCGGGCCGATCATCGCCACGATCTCGCGCGCCGGAAGCGAGGCGATGGGCTCCAGCCCCACGATGTAGCGGGCGACCACGACGCCCATCAGCTGGCTGGCGGCGAACTCGGCGCGCAGGACACCGGTCCCGGCCGGCTCGTCGACGCGCGGGGCGAGCTCGGCCACCACGATCTCGCGGAAGAACGACCGCGCCAGCGGTACCTCGGCCCCGGTGAGCAGCGAGCGCACCGCGGCGATGAAACCGGTTCCGGTCTGCGAATCCCACAGTGGCAGAAGCAGTTCGGGCAGCGCGTGCCCGAGTTCATCCACCGGGGTCTGCCGCAGCGGCCCCAAGACCATCATCGGATCGACCGGCAGTTCGACCGCGGCGGCGAACAGCTGCTGCTTGGTGCCGAAGTAGTGGTGCACCAGCGCGGCATCCACGCCGGCCCGGGCGGCCACCGCCCGGATCGCGGTGTTGGCGAAGCCGTTGGCGGCGAACAGCTCCCGGGCGGCGGTCAAGATCCTCTCGCGGGTGTCCGAGGCGCCCGACGGGCGCCCCGGCCGGCGCCCGGGCGATGCGGCGGGCCTCACGGTGTCTGCCGCCGCAGGGTGACTGCCGCCAGGCCCAGTGCGGCGACGGCGAACGCCAGCACGATGGCGATGTCGCGCACCGCGGTCCCGGTCAGATCCGGGTGTATCGCGACCTGCTGCAGCGCGTCGAGGGCATAGCTGGCCGGCAGGGCGTTGCTCACCCACTGCAGCCAGTCCGGCATCGCCGCCCGCGGCACGATGATCCCGGCCAGCAGCAGTTGCGGCACCATCACCAGCGGGATGAACTGGACGGCCTGAAACTCGGTGCGGGCGAACGCGCTGCACAGCAGGCCCAGGCCGACACCGAGCACCGCGTTGATGATCGCGATGCCGAACACCCAGGCCGGGCTGCCCGCGGTGTGGAAATCCAGCAGCCAGAACGCGACGACGCACGCCAGGGTGGCCTGGGCGGCCGCCGCGACCGAGAACGCCGTCCCGTAGGCGGCAAGGAGGTCGCCCCGGCGCAGCGGGGTGGTCAAGATGCGCTCCAGGGTTCCCGACGCACGCTCGCGCTGCATGGTGATCGCGGTGATGACAAACATCAGGAACAGCGGAAACAGGCCCAGCAGGATCAGGCAGGCGGCGTTGAACGGCGACGGCGTGCCCGGCGGATGGACGGCGTCGGAGAGCATGAAATACATCAGGGCGATGACCAGGCTGGGGACCAGCAGGATCATCGCGACGCTGCGGTGATCACCGGCGAGCTGTCGCAGGATTCGCAGCGTGGTGGCCACGAAGGGCCGCGGTGCCAGCAGCGCGCTCAGCCTGCCCGGAGCGCGGTGGTGCGCCGGATGACGGACAGGAACGCCTCCTCCATCGACGTACATCCGGTCTCCTCTCGCAGTCGTAGCGGTGTGGTGCGCGCCAGCAGCCTGCCTTCGCGCATCAGCAGCAGATCGCCGCAGTGGTCGGCCTCGTCCATCACATGGCTGGACACCAGCAGCGTCGTACCGCGCCGGGCCAGCGCGCCGAACTGCTGCCAGAGTTCGGCGCGCAGCACCGGGTCCAGGCCGATGGTCGGTTCGTCGAGCACCAGCACGTCCGGCCGGCCGACCAGCGCGCAGGCCAGCGAGACCCGGGCGCGCTGCCCGCCGGACAGGTTGGCGCAGTAGTCGCCGCGGTGCCGGCGCAGATCTACGGCGGCGATCGCCTCGTCCGCCTCGCGGGAGTCCGCTCCGGCCAGGGCCGCGAAGTACCGCACGTTGTCGAGCACCCGCAGGTCGTCGTAGACGGTGGCGTCCTGCGGCATGTAGCCGACCCGGCGGCGCAGCTCCCGCGAGCCGGCCGGGCTGCCCAGCACGTCCACCCGGCCGCCGGTGATGCGCTGGGTGCCCACGATGCAGCGCATCAGGGTGGTCTTCCCGCAGCCCGACGGCCCGAGCAGCCCGGTGATGGTGCCGGGGGCGATCCGGACCGAGAGGTCGTGCAGCACGGGACGCCTGCCGCGGATCACGCGCAGGTGGTCGATAGAGATGGCCGGAGCGTTCGCCGAGAATTCATCACGCGATGAAATCATCATGTGATGAATAATCGGCCCGCCCCGGCGCCCTGTCAAGGGCCGCGACCAGGCAGAATTCCCCGCGTGAGAGCTGAGCGGCTGGCCGTGGATCCGCTCACGGCCGCCCAGCGCCTGCTCGGCGCCACCCTGCGTTGCCGCGGCGTGGATGCGACGATCGTCGAGGTGGAGGCCTACGGCGGCGTGCCGCACGGCCCCTGGCCGGACCCGGCGGCGCATTCCTACGCCGGGCCCACGGCGCGCAACGCGGTGATGTTCGGCCCGCCCGGGCACCTGTACACCTACCGCAGCTACGGCATGCACGTGTGCGCCAACGTGGTCTGCGGCCCGGACGGCACGGCCGCCGCGGTGCTGCTGCGGGCGGCGGTCCTCGCCGCGGGTGAGCCGGTGGCGCGCGGCCGCCGCGGCGAGGCGCTACCGCGGGAGGCGCTGGCCCGCGGACCCGGCAACCTGTGTTCGGCGTTGGGAATCACCATGGCGGACAACGGAATCAACTTGTTCGACCCGCGCAGTCCGGTGCGGCTGCGGCTCGGCGCGCCGCTGGCCGCGCAGGCCGGACCGCGGGTGGGCGTCAGCCGCGCCGCCGATCGGCCCTGGCGGTTGTGGGCAGCCGGAAAGCCCGAAGTTTCTGCCTACCGACGCAGCCCGCGGGCACCGGCGCCGGGCGCCTCGGACTGATCCGGGAAAATCGATCCATGCCGACGACGATTCTCGACGAGCTGAGCTGGCGCGGGCTGATCGCCCAGTCGACCGACCTGGACGCACTGACCGCCGAGGTGACCCGCGGGCCGATCACGGTCTACGCGGGCTTCGACCCGACCGCCCCGAGCCTGCACGCCGGGAACCTGGTGCCACTGCTGGCGCTGCGCCGCTTCCAGCGGGCCGGGCACCGGCCCATCGTGCTCGCCGGCGGCGCCACCGGGCTGATCGGCGACCCCCGCGACAGCGGCGAGCGCACCCTCAACACCGCCGACACCGTGGCGCAGTGGGCCGAGCGGATCCGCGGACAGCTGGAGCGCTTCGTCGACTTCGACACCGGGCCGACCGGCGCGGTGGTGGTGAACAACCTGGACTGGACCGCGCCGTTGTCGGCGGTGGACTTCCTGCGCGATGTCGGCAAGCACTTCTCGGTCAACGTGATGCTCGACCGCGACACCATCCGGCGCCGCCTCGAGGAGGGCATCTCCTACACCGAGTTCAGCTACATGTTGTTGCAGGCCAACGACTACGTGCAGCTGCACCAGCGCTACGGCTGCGCGCTGCAGATCGGCGGCTCCGATCAGTGGGGCAACATCATCGCCGGCGTCCGGCTGGTGCGCCAGAAACTGGGCGCCACCGTGCACGCCCTGACCGTGCCCCTGGTCACCGCCGCGGACGGCACCAAGTTCGGCAAGTCCACCGGCGGCGGCAGCCTGTGGCTGGATCCCGACATGACCAGCCCGTATGCCTGGTACCAGTACTTCTTCAACACCGCCGACGCCGACGTGATCCGGTATCTGCGCTGGTTCACGTTCCTGACGGCCGAGGAGCTGGCCGAACTCGAGGAGGCGACCGCGGCGCGCCCGCACGAGCGGGCCGCCCAGCGCGCCCTGGCGCGTGAGTTCACCACGCTGGTGCACGGCCAAGCCGCCACCGAGGCGGTCGAGCTGGCCAGCCAGGCGCTGTTCGGCAGGGGAGAGCTATCCCGGCTCGACGAGGCCACCCTGTCGGCTGCCCTGCAGGAGACGTCGGTGGCCCGCCTGGAACCCGGCGGCGCCGACGGCATCGTGGACCTGCTGGTCGCCACTGGATTGTCGGCGAGTCGCGGGGCCGCGCGGCGCACCATCGGCGAGGGCGGCGTCTCGGTGAACAACGTCCGCGTCGACAGCGAGGAATGGACGCCGCAGCCCGAGAATTTCCTGCATGGTCGGTGGTTGGTACTGCGCCGAGGAAAGCGCAACGTGGCTGGTATCGAGAGGGTCTAGTGAGGGTCTAGTGAGGGTCTAGCGGCCTCAAGGCGACCACAGGTTGATCTTGAAAAATAGGCCTGACCAGCGGATTTGACTCTAAGATTCCCCTCGCGTAACTTTATCCACGTCGCAGGGAGCGCCGGAAACGGAAGCCCCAAAGACGCCCCGGAGAGATTCGAGAGAATCGCGACGGATTCTGACTGTCCGCAAGGCATGCAAGCGGTTAAACACCGCGGGTAGGCTGCGCGCTCAGTCGGGCGTGTTGTTTGAGAACTCAATAGTGTGTTTGGTGGTTTTTGTTTGTTGTTGTTTTTTGCCATGCCTTCGGCGCCCCGTGTTGGGG
>NZ_JRMK01000052.1:0-26775 GCF_000972925.1 Mycobacterium sp. UM_Kg1
GGGGAGATTTCGCGGTGGGTGAACAGGGGGGTGGATCCCGCCTCGCAGGTACTCGGCATTCGGTACTAGGACGCCGCGCCGAATGTCGAGCTGGGTGCCGGCGCCTGACGCTAGGCGGAGGTGGGCGCTGCCAGTTTCTTGGGCAGCTCCGGTGCAACGACCGTCGGCTCGTCAACCTGCGCCACGGCCCATCGCTGGCCACTCAGGATGCAGCAAGGTCGTGTGTCGGCCTCGGACACCGGCGTCACGCGCACAGCGATCCACTCACCCTTAACAGGGACAGGAAGCTGCAGCGCGGTGGCGATCGCGGGGTGCGAATCTTGGTGGCCGAGTATCAGGATGCCTTCCGGCCGAAGGTGCAGGCGGGCGTCACGAACGCGCTTCGGCGCGTCGTCCTGCTGTCCGACGGTGAGGACGGTCTGGCGTCCAACTATCTGTCCCTGTACTTCGCGGAAAAGCTGGTCCACCCTTTTCTGCCCAGAATTCGGAAACGAGAATATGCGTTCGCGTCTGTCCGGGTTCAGGTGCAGCAGCAGATTTCGCGGCAGGTCGGCCTGGAGGCCGCCCCAAAGCCAGTAGATGCCTGCCGCCGACGATTCCGCGAGGCGCCGCTTGTTGTCTCTGTTGTATGCGCGGACGGTGTCGCCGTTGTCGTCCAGCTTCCATCGCAAAGACTCGTCGCTGATGGTTGTCAGCCCTGCCGCCCAGCGGCTCGTGGTGTCGTCGAACCAGGTGAGAAGTGCGGGGTGGTCAGCCCTGCCCTGACGATCGCCGTGGTCGGCGCAGAGGTACATCTCCATCGGGATCTCCCAGCCCCCGAGATCCTTGGAGAACTTACAGTCGATGTCTCGGCCGGCTATCTGCCAGTCCAGATGGTCTCCGTTGCAGAACTCGAACTCCTTGGTCAGATTCACCTCAACGGCGGTGCCCAAGTATGTCTTCTCGGTCTTCGTCAGGTGCTGGTAGGCCCAGCGGCCGGTGCGCTGGCCGTCGAGCAGCTCGTCGAGGGAATCGCGCAGAGCCCATCGGAAGCGTTCGCGAGCGTCCGGTGCGTCATCGAACCAGTCCACAATTGGCTGCAACGAAGGGGGTATGTATTGCTCCAAGCCGCTCTCCAGAGCCCATGCTCGGGGCATCCTGCCCATCGGTCCGGTGGGCGCAGGGTGTGTACGGAAGACGTTGCGGCGCCGTCGAAGGGCCTGTGCACGGGAATCCTGCACGGCCGTCGCAGGACGGTCGTCAAACAGTGAACGGGTTCCGGCGGTCACAGGTAGGGCCGCAGGTGCCTCGCGATGGCCTGGGCGAGACCGACGGGGACCGCGTTGCCGATTTGGCGGGCGATCTCGATCTTCGTCCCACACCACAGGAACTCCTCTGGGAATCCCTGCAGTCGAGCGGCTTCGAGGTGGGTGATCGGCCGGTTCACCCGGTTACGCCCCCGAGCGTCCCACTGTGGGTGCAGGTAGGCGCCTTTCTCGGGCTTATAGAATTCGGTGCGGATCGTGTGCGAGGGGAAATTCCACTGCATTCGACCCATGACGTCGGTGGTGCCAGTCGGTTTCTCACGCCAGCAGCGTGGGAGTAGATGCTCGGGGACGTCGAACCGCCCGCCGCCGGGCGGGACATGGTCGTAGCGTTGCAGGGAAAGCGCTGTGGGGTTGCGACCGACATGTAGGTCCAGCCCCTTGAAGACTCCCGGGACCGTCTCGCCGAAGAAACTGGTGGTGCTCGCGGGGAGGCTGGTGGTTGAGGGACGGGCCGGTAGTCCCTTGATTCGTGTCTTGGTGCCGGTCCATGGAAGGAGTGCCGAGCCCGCAGCGGGGTTTCGGGCGTGTGTCTGTTCGGGCAGCTCAATCCGGCCGACGCGGGAGCCGATGACGATGGTCCGGATACGCCGTTGTGCGACGCCGAAGTCGGCGGCATTGAGGTGGCCGTAGCTGAGGGTGTAGCCCTTGAGGGATCCGTTCTCAGTTTCGGCGAGGAGGAGCTGGAACTCCGGCGACTTCATGAACCGGTCGACGTTCTCGATGACGAAGACCTTGGGTTTGGCGGCGCTGACCACGCGCAGGTACTCGCGCCAGAGTTGGTTGCGCGGGTCGTTGATATCTTTCGATCCCAGGTTGGAGAATCCCTGGCAGGGCGGTCCGCCGATCACGACGTCGGCGGGGGGTATCGCATTCTTTTTGACCGACTTGATGTCGCCCCAGACCGTGTGGTCTTCGCCGAAGTTCGCGGCGTAAGTGGCGGCGGCGTACAGGTCAAACTCGACCGACAGCACAGGGGCGTACCCTTCGGCCGCGAAGCCGGCCGTCATGCCTCCGCAACCTGCGAAAAGGTCGATCATGTCCACCACGAGGCGATGTTATCGACCGGTACCGACAGTGGCCGGTACCGACTCACCCAATACGGCTGCCACCTCCGGTTATGGGGCGTAGGGCCCGTCATCGGGTCACACTGGAACCCGTGACGGAGTCGTGGGCATCGAGCGAGCACGCCCGGCTCACGATGCGTGCCAACCGCAGCAGGGACACCAAGCCTGAGCTCGCGGTGCGTCGGTTGGTGCACGCAATGGGCCTGCGGTATCGCGTCGACTTCCCGCCGCTCCCCTCAATCCGCCGAATGCGTGCTGACCTGGTGTTCACCCGCGCCCGGGTCGCGGTCTTCATCGACGGCTGCTTCTGGCACGGATGTCCTGAGCACCACACAGTGGCTCGTACCAACGCGGAGTTCTGGGCGACGAAGGTGTCGGGCAACCGCACCCGTGATGAACGTACGAACGCCGTGCTGAACGAGGCAGGCTGGACCGTGCTGCGGTTTTGGGAACACGAGGACCCGAGTACCGCCGCGCAGGCGATAAGGGAGGTGGTCGAATCGACCAGGTTGGGTTAGGTCGGACCTCAGGCCGGTGGATGCGTCGGACCGTGTCAGTGGCCCGCCATGCGACGGGCGAACGATCGAAGTTTGGCGAATGAACCCTCGCACTCCGGACAAACACCTGAGTTGAGAAGCTGACGCCGTCGGCCAGTACGTGCTTCTGACGAGTCGACTACTGAACAGTTCCCGCGTCACTCCTTGGCTCGTGCCACCCGGAGCAGTTCGGTGACGGATGTTTCGAGCACGCGGTCAGACCATGCGACGAGATCGCTCTCGGACATGAGTGAGTCATCGATGAAGTACATCTCGCGAAGCAGCCTTTGGGAGGCGTCACGCAAAAGATCGCGCCTAGGGATCCCACTCCCATCCGCATATTTGAGGAAGCGCTGCGCAAACGTCGAGACAAGGAGCGGGTTGGCGCCGATCGTGTCTGCGCGCTCCGTCAGTTGGTTGAATTCCCCCTCCTGAATTCGTTCGGCCAGCTCGGGTGCGGCCTCCAGCTGCACAGCCCGCCACCATTGGCGTCCCCAGGTGTGACGGGTCAGATCGGAGCCAATCCAACGCTGGAGATTCCAGCGCCCGGACTGTCGACGCCACTTCCAGCGCCAGTGTGTGATGTCGGGCAACAGCGCTATCGCACACCATGACCACAAATCACGAGAACCGGCTTCTGACCAATTCATGGGCATGAGGGCCGCAAACGCTGCGAACACTTCAGCATCGAACCTACGGCGCGCTTCGTCGCCGGCATCCCCGTCCTGGTCGTAGCCATATCGAATGTTGAAGCCGTACCGTGTGGCGATCTCGACGATCCCACCCCTCAGTGCTTCGATCTCCGCCCGACCGGCGCGGCGGCCAACACTGCTGAAGGAGAAGTGTTCGGTCGTGAGATCTACCGCTGGGCCCGATGTCTCGCCGAGAACCGCAAGGCGCTTCTCGGCCATCGATCGATCCATCCGCGGCCAGAGTAGTGGTTCGTCTGGCATCAAAATATCCTCCCGGCCGCTATGCGGCGAGCCATCGCCTGGAACCGTGACTGCCGCAACCCGATCTGCGACGGGTCATACATGTCACCAACATCGAGATTCCCGGTCTGCTCGATCAGCCCGCACAGCACTTGGCCGACGCTGCCGTCACCGTATTCCTCGGGGCCAAGCTCCCCGTTGTTTTTCAACGCATAGGCGAGTTCGAGAACGACCTGCATGACACCGGAACTGAGCTCATCGATCAACGCTTGCTGCTCACGGGTCGGATTATCGGCCTCTATAGCCTTGATCAACGCCTTATCGCGCTCGTTGATGAAAACCTGAAACTCGGCACTGAAATTTGCGCCGAGATCGGTTGAAGTCTCGACAAACCAGGAGGACCGATCATCGTATGTTCGCGTCCTGAAGTCGACGACCGCCATCGGGAACATCGATCCTTCGCCTTCAAGCGTGACTGAAACCCTGTCTCGAGCAAGAACAGCGCCGCGAATGTGGGGCGCGCCGGCCAGGGGCACCTCAACGTCTTCGTGAAGGGTGATGGCAGTAGTGATCTGGATGGTTCCGCCGATCTCGCTGCCTGGAAGGGTCACTTGGATTTCATTCCTCGATCTGTCGAGGCGTCGGGTGAATAGGTGGCGCTGGATCTTGGATGCGTCGCTTCGCCAACTGACTACCAAAGCCAATGGGATGCTGGTTGGGAGCCGGCATTGGTCCCTCAAGGCTGCCAGGTCGACGATGACGCCGCGCGACAAAGCGATATCGGTCCCAGTGACCCAACCGTCCACCGGCGAGATCAGCGGGATCGATCCGCCCCGATCGAGATGCATCCACGGATGCATCTCCACCACCTCGTCGGTCGGAGTCAGATAAGGCGGCGTGAATTCAGTTGCCACTCGCTACCCCCTGGCTCACGGAGATTCGTACTGAGACATCGGCGAGAGCTCTGGCCCGCGCCGTCCACCGCCCAGTTCGGATATCGCCCCCGGCAAGCTCGCAGCCGAGGACTCGATCCGATGGATCTCCCTCGAAATACCAATAGAGAACCTCGGCTCTTGCGCTACCGGCTGGGGCGTCGTCCGGATTCTCGCTGCGGCCGCCTGCCAACACCACCGACGCCGACGCATTAATGGTTGCGCCTACCGGGATCGTCTTTGGCACCTCGACCACGTACTCGACGTATGGGGTGTCGCCGTCCACGACCAGGTGTGAGGCGCGTAGGGTTTTGACCCTTGCCGACGGCCCTGCACCGGAACCGCCACCACCTCGTCCAGACGGCCGCTTCCCCGGGCCGACCGGTCTGGTCCCAGTCGCTCCCTGGACCAGAGCCCCGAGCGAACTGGACAGTCGTCCGAGGCCTTGGACAGCCTTCGACCGCGCCCCGGTACGGGCTTCGACCTGCTTGCGGCACTCGTCACTCAGGAATCGCTTGGATCCCTGCACAATCCCCTTCGCCGCACCGGCCAGGGTCCCCACCTCCCAAGTGTCGTGCGTGGGGGGTTCTGCCTGTGCAAAGAGCTCGTCAACGGTTGGTGATACGACAAAGGAGCCGACATAACCGATATCTGTGGTCGGCATCGGTTCACCTTCGAAGTAGTCAACGACCAATTCGGTTTGTCGCATTCGAGCGATGTGTCGGTAGGGACGCTGCATTGGCGCGATCTGCTCGATGCTGCGCCATACCTCGCTTGGACCGCTGAGCAGACCGGGCATGGTGAATTCGATAGAGACATGCCCGAGGCGGCCGTATTGCCTGGTGTGTGTCGTCATCATGAAGTCGTTACCGACGCGTGAGTGGACGTTGTCCAAAGACTTCGCGAAATCGGACAGTACCGGTAACGACTCAAGGGGTGGCAGTTCCAATTCATCGCCGTCTATGTGTAGCGAGAACTGGATATCCTGCCGCCGGATTCGCGATCCCATCTTGGGCCACAGGTACCAGTAGAGGTATGCGCGCAACCGCTCCCCGAGTAACCCCGGATCCGAATTAATATCGTCGAGCTCCAGGTTCGGCAGAATCACCACCACGTCCGTGCCTGTTCGCCGATCTGCGAAGCCTGGGAGGCCTAGATCGGAGGCGACTGCTTCCGCTACGGCGCCCATTAGGGGATCTGGGACGTCGTCGTTGATCTCGCCCCACCAATGGCGTCCGGTCAACCGTCTGCCGCTTGGGGTGGTTTCAACACCGCCTAATGCTGCACCCATGAGGCGACGCGACCGGGCGTTCCCTTCGGTGTTGAGGGTGTCGACCAATATTGCGCCAGCTTCACTGATCCGATAGAAGATCCCTTTGCCGAAGCCGTACGTGCCCCCTCCGAGGTGCTTGTCGCGAGGTTCGCCGACGTTCCTGATGAACTGGACGAAATCCGCGCTGACGCCGGCGGCTGTCGGCTCGTCGGACCGTATCGGCCCGCCGAGTCCGTTGGTACCCCGGTCGGAGACTGTGAGAATCCACGAGTTGGAATGCAGCTTGCTGAGAAAGCTGCGGCCCTTTCCCGACTCGCTAGACGTCCCCAGGATATTTCGCCAGGTGGGAGCACCGGCTCCAAGCCGTCGCAACTCGATGCGCACGTCGACAGGACCGTCTCGATCGTCCCGTCGCGCATCCCAGCTGTTCTGTACGGCTTCTCGAACCAACACCGCGTATTCGGGCAACCCAGGACGGCCGAGCTGCCGTTTGATTCCCTCCGCGGTCTGGCCGCCCTCAGGCGGGAAAGGCTGTGACCACCAACGTATTTCGCTCACCATTTCCTCTTCTGAAGCTTATCGACCGACCCAGGAGTCAGCTGATCGCGAACAGCTGCAAGTTGTAAGTCGTAGCTGAGGCCACTGACTACGTTCGCTAACACGGGCCCGAGAGTGTCTCGGGTGATCCGCGGAAAGCCGTTGTCTACCTTGCCGATCAAACTCTCCGTGACCTCGAATCGCGTGACGTCCTCCATAGACTCATATACACCAAGTCTGGCGGCTCGTTGTCGCACGACGGCGGGATCATCGCATTCGGTGAGGATCTCTCCGAGCAGTTCGGGCACTGTTCGCCCGTGGGGCTCCTCGACCACACGGCGGATGATGAGGTAGAGGGGCTTACCGTCAGCCGAAACGAGCTGCTCCAGTCCGTGCACCGTGATGGATTCCGAGTCATCACCTATGGACTTGACTTCGATACTCGCATCCGCAAGCTCGAAGTCATGTGGCTGCCGTTCAGGGCCGGTCCACGACGCCGCATGAAAGTCCGAAAATCCGACAACGAGATCTTGAAGTACAGATAGCTCCCCGAAGGCTGCCAGTTTCTCCTGGTGCGTGAGCGGCCGTACGTCCGCCAACGTTGTAAACAGCCGTCGCCATGCTGCGAGTGTCGCCGCTGCCGCACCGATTGGTCGACTGGCGTTTTCGACTGTCGCTATGACCTCGCCGACCACCGTGTCGAACTGTATGTTCAATGCCGGCATTTGGCAATGGATATCGAAGTACCTGCCTTCGGCGGCCGCTTCGCCGCCGCTCCCGAAACGGAAGTTCCGGAACGACATGGCCAGCGGGCTACGGGTATTTTCCGGATGAGGCGTCCCGTCGGCCGGAATCAACAGGTGATGCTGGCCCAGCTCATCAACTGCCTGAATCAATTTGCGGCCGTGTGCGACGACGGGCAAGGTCATCGATCGCCAACCGCCGGGGGACGCCACCCCTTCGCGCTCGATCCGCGGCCAACGGTCTACGACGAGTCTCTGGTAGTCACTCATCTGTCTGTCCCGTATACCTCGGCGTCGGTATCAACCTCCTCTGGAAATGTCGCGAGATCGACGGCTACATGCGTCATCTGCACGGCATCGCGTTCGCTGTCCGAGTACGAGGTCTTTGGGAACACGAGAGCCAGCCCGAGCGGGTTTGAGGAAGCATTCATGGGTTCGCGCACTCCGGCGCTCCTGTCAGAATGCGGTTTGCCGATTCGGTCCAATGGGTAAAGGATGAGGAGGCCTTTACCTCGGAGCTCAGGCGCTTCGATTCGTCGCTCCTTCAACTCCGCCTCTGGCATACGGCGCGCTTCGGTGCTGGACAGTCCCTCGACATCCACGACAAGGTCGACCTTGCTCATAAGGGTTTTGATGTCTGCCACCTCGCCACTGTCCTTGTACGGTGCGCGGATCGATGAGGGGACTGCCAATCCGGCCAGCCGCACGTCCTCGCCACTGCCGCCTACTACCGCGACGTTCCAGCGGACGAGTTTCGGGTCGTCGAGCCCGTTCTGATGCTCGATGTACTGGAGAAGCTGCTCCGTACTCATATCAGCTTGGTCCGGAACGATGTCGTATTCCTCGAGAAAGCTGCGAACGTCGTTCACTTTCACGTTGCGCAGCACCACGCCTCCGTTGGCCAGCGGTTCCGGCTGGCTGTGCCGCATCGCCGCCGCAACGAGCCGCTCGCCAGCGCGCCAGTTGTTGGCCAGCCAGGGCTCGTTCCAGCGTCGGTAGAAACGAGTCTGTAGGCGGGCACCGGAATAGGAGATTCTGTTCGGTCTCGCAGCACCCATCTTCGCTGTCACTCGAAGTGCGGGGTGCGTACGAATACGCACGGCGGCTTCCATAGGAGTGATTCCCTGCAATTCGTAGACCGCCATATCCTGCCGCATCTCGTGTTCGACGAGCGCGAGATGCCGGAAGGCTCGGCGCAGATCGTCCGTCATCCAGATTCGCGGTAGATCCTCGTATCCGACTCGGAAGCCGAACCAACGGCCCATCTGCAATAGGGTGTCGTAAGTGTTCGTCGGACGGAGGAAAACGCTTGAGACCAGGCCCTCGAGCGTGATTCCTCGCGACAGGGTGTTGCCGCCTATTGCGATGACCGTGTACGACTCGTCCTCGTCATATTGGAGCCTGGCCTCGCTCTTGGAATTGTCGATGATGATTCGACAGTCGTCGACGACGGCGCGAAGGAACGGTCTAATCTCATCGAATGTCAGTGGTGTCAGTTTGAACTGTTCCGCGGGTACGCGAGAGATCTCGGAAGTCCATAGGTGGTGCAGCGCATCGAGTACTGCTGGATCATTCGACATCAGTGAGGCCAGCAGCCGTTTCAGTTCGGCATCGATGACAGGAGCGAACTTTTCGTGAACTGAAGTCTGGAACGAGGTGTGGATCAACATGGATGAATCACCCCTGTCGCCCCGACGCCACCGCGCAGCGGTCGCTAGGACGAACCAGCGGATTGCCGACCGTAGCTCGTCGGTCACCACTGGATAGAAGTCGTCGAGGTCGGCTCTGCCGCGCGGCCTGAGTAAGAATTCGTCTTCATCAGGGATGATCCGGATCATGTCCAAGCCCTGCTCATCATCCTTGTCCAGGTCTGGGACGTCCCTTCCGAAGAGTGTCGACGATCCGAAATAGTTCTCAGGCTGCGGAAGTGGGTAGATGAAGTCTCTCGGGTACAGATCGTCTGAATCAGAGGGGTCGATGAAGACATTCGCGAATGGTGTTGCGGTGTAGCCGATGTACGTACCGCGCGGAAACAGTCCCAGGATCTGTCGAATCAAAGGATTGATGGTGTTCGTCTCGACCGAAGCTTGGTCGGCCTCGTCGTCGATCACGAGTACTTGAGCCGTCTGAAGCACGTCCCTCGCGCTCGGCTTGTTCAGCCACAGGTGCAGCTTTCGGAGAACTGCGGCGTTCTTCTTCACGACCAGCAATGATGTCTGGCCGTGCGCGGAGAGATAGGCGACGGCGTCCTGCTTTCCAGGCTTCTTGGAGTCATCCCCCAGCCGGGTCAGATCGAAGTCGCCGTCAACGCCGGTGATTGTGAACCACCGTCCTGGAACCTTGGCCGTGAGATCTTTGATCAATCGATCCTGAGTCTGCTTTCGCAGCGAGTTGTGGATGCCGGCTAGCACTATCACCATGCGGTACTTCCGGTCCGCCAACTTTGCTGCCACCGCAGTGAAATTCGTCGTCTTCCCACTCTGGATATGTCCTACAACCAGTCCCCGTGCCGACCGCGGCTCGCCACTGGGATCAGGTGTGAGCCGGACGATCGTGTCCGAGGCCTCATTCAGAGCGTCGATCTGGCTTTCTCTTCCTTTCTCGATCAGCTGTTGGCGGAATGCGCCCCAGCACTGGTCGGTCTCGAGTGCCCCCGGGTACCAGGAGTCCTCATGCTTTGGCTTGATTATCGGTCCGCCCTGCATCACCTTCTGCACCCGCTCTTGGAAGCGCTTGACGAGCAGTGCGGCCTGGGACTCGTCGATCACACCCACACTGAGGAACCGGTCAGCCGCCGCGGAAGCGCCACCATGGCCCATCGCCCAGTCCGCGAACATGTCGTAGAACTGATCGAGATCTACGGCCATTGCGCGCCTCCCTTTTTAACTGCTCGTCAATGGGTCTAGCCCGGTAATCAGCGAAGTCGTCGATCGAAACTCGACGTGAAGCTACCAAATGTGGAGTTCCCTCGCCGGGCTATTTCACTCGGAGTCGCACGCCTATAACGCTGCTGGCCTCATTAGCTGGGCAGCGCAATGGCCATTTCCGCGAGAATCATTCGCAGGAGCTGCTGTTCGGTTCGCGTCAGCAGGATCAACACGATCGGTGCAACACCGAACGAATGTCCCCGGCGTTTCCGGACGTGCACGGGTTTGAGAACCACCATCCCTCCAATCCCGCATCCTGCCCCTGCGACCATGTACCGATGACCGCAACACTCGTCGCCAAGGACGTCGCCGGCGGCTTCGCGCACCGCACGCTCTTCGAAGGCGTTGACCTCACCGTGGCACCGGGCGACGTCATCGGTGTGGTGGGTGCCAACGGCGCCGGCAAGAGCACCCTGTTGCGGATTCTGGCCGGCGATCTGGAGCCGCTGCACGGCTCGGTCAGCCTCGCCCCGGCCGATGCGTTCGTCGGTTGGCTGCCCCAGGAGCACGAGCGGGTGGAAGGCGAGACCGTCGGCGCCTACATCGCGCGCCGGACCGGCTGCGCACAGGCGGCGCAGGCGATGGACGCCGCGGCCGCGGCCCTGGCGGATCCGGATCTGGCTCCCGCACATACCGATCCGGCCGAGGCCTACTCCATCGCATTGGATCATTGGCTCGTCACCGGCGCGGCGGACCTCGACGACCGGGTGCCCGCAGTGCTGGCCGACCTGGGACTGGACTCCGAGGCGGTGCGGCCCGAGTCGACGCTGATGACCGGGCTGTCGGGTGGGCAGGCCGCCCGGGTGGGCTTGGCTGCGCTGATGCTGTCGCGGTTCGACATCGTCCTGCTCGATGAGCCGACCAACGATCTGGACCTGGACGGGCTGGCCCAGCTGGAGCAGTTCGTCCGTGATCTTCGCGGCGGGGTGGTGCTGGTCAGCCACGATCGGGAGTTCCTGGCCCGCAGCGTCACTCGCGTCCTGGAGTTGGATCTGGCTCAGAACACCACCACCGTCTTCGGCGGCGGATACGACAGCTATCTCGAGGAACGCGAGATCAACCGCCGCCACCGGCGTGAACAGTACGAGGAATTCGCCGAGAAGAAGGCCGACCTGGTCGCACGCGCCCGGGTGCAGCGGGAATGGTCGAGCCAGGGCGTTCGCAACGCCATACGTAGGGCCCCCGACAACGACAAGATCCGCCGCCGTGCCGCCTCCGCGTCCAGTGAGAAGCAGGCGCAGAAGGTGCGTCAGATGGAGAGCCGGATCGCGCGCCTGGAGGAGGTCGTCGAGCCCCGCAAGGAATGGACCCTGCAGTTCAGCATCGGGGCCGCGCCGCGGTCGAGTTCGGTGGTTGCGACACTCGACAACGCCGTGGTGCGGCACGGTGATTTCGTCCTCGGCCCCGTGTCGCTACAGGTCAGTGCCGGCGAGCGGATCGGAATCGTGGGCCCCAACGGGGCAGGGAAGTCGACGCTGCTGCGCCTGCTGCTCGGCCGTCAGCAGCCCGACGCGGGCCGTGCAAGCCTGGGTGCGAACGTCGCGATCGGTGAAATCGACCAGGCGCGCGCCGACTTCACCGGCCCCACCCGGCTGGTCGATCGCTTCGAGCAGCGGGTGCCGGACTGGTCGACCGTCGACGTGCGAACCCTGCTGGCGAAGTTCGGGCTGACCGCCGACCATGTGGAGCGCGCGGCCGACGACCTTTCGCCCGGGGAGCGCACCCGCGCCGGCCTGGCGTTGCTGCAGGCCCGCGGCACCAACGTGTTGGTCCTCGACGAACCGACCAACCACCTCGATCTGCCCGCCATCGAACAGCTTGAGCAGGCGCTGGAGACCTACGACGGTGCGCTGCTGTTGGTGACCCACGACCGCCGGATGCTGCAGAACGTCCGGTTGAACCGTACGTGGCGGGTCGAGGGCGGGAGCGTCACCGAGTTGTAGGCGGATGTGACTATCCGACCCGAGGGGGCTGACCCCTTCCTGACCAGCCCATACGCGCCGTTTGCTACATAGTCCCGCATGCCCGCCCCGGCCCGGACGTGCGCCTGGCAGCGCCGCGGCGGAATTCCCCCGACTTCCCGGCAGATGGGATTGGGCTGGCATTTTCCTTAGAGGTATGATGTGGTGTAGACCACGTTGGAAACCTTGATGTGATGTACGCCACAGGAGGCATGCAATGACCACTTTTCTGACCGGCTTGGGCGTCACGGCAGCCACCGCGACTGTCAGCGCCGGAATGATGGGTCACGCCACCGTGGCGGTGTGTGTTGGCCTGGTCTCGGCGGCTTTCTTCGCCGGCCAGATGTGCTGACACGCCCCACCGGCACCAGCAGGTAGCGCGTGCCCCCACCCGGGGCGCGCGGCACCGACAACTATCGTCGAGCGATGACTCTCGAGGAGCGGCTGACCGCGCTCGAACAGATCGAGGCGATCAAAGCCCTCAAGCACCGCTACTTCCGGGCCTGTGACGCCAAAGACCCCGACACCTTCCGGGCCTGCTTCATCGACCGCGGCGCCGACATCCATTACGGACCCCTGGGCGGATTCGACGACGCCGACCAGATAGCTGAGGTGTTCACCCGGATCGCGCTGCACAAGGTGGACGGCAAACCGGTGATCCTCGACATGCACCACGGCATGCACCCCGACATCACCCTCACCGGCCCCGGCACGGCCACCGGACGCTGGACGCTGAAATTCCGCCAGCTCAACCTGATCGAGCGCACCGAACGGCTGCTCACCGGCGAGTACGACGACGACTACGTGATCGAGGACGGCGCCTGGAAAATGGCCCGCAGCCACTTCCGCCAACTCTGGGCCATCACCCGGCCCCTCGGCGACGACACCACGGTGGAGATCTGACGATGACCTCACGCATCGCCCTGGTCACCGGGGCCAGTCGCAGCGTCGGCAAAGGCGTCGCGTTGGCGCTGGGCTCACACGGCTGGACGGTGTACGTCACCGCGCGCGGCGAGGTCGGCACGGACGGACCCCTGGACCAGACCGCGGCCGACGTCACCGAGCGCGGTGGCCGCGGTATCGCCGTGCAGTGCGATCACCGCGACGACGCGCAGATCGCCGCGCTGTTCGCCCGCATCGCCGACGAGCAGGCCGGCCGGCTGGACCTGCTGGCCAACAACGTGTGGGCCGCGCCGAAGGGCTTCGCCGGATTCACCGAGAAGTTCTGGCAGCGCCCGCTCTCCGACTGGGACACCCTGATCGGGGTGGGTCTGCGCGCCCACTACGCCGCCTCCGTGCACGCCGCGCAACTGATGGTGGCGCGCGGCGCGGGCCTGATCGCCAACATCTCCTCGTTCGGCACCCGCGGGCACCTGCACTCCGTGCTCTACGGCATGTCCAAGGCCGGACTGGACAAGATGGCCGCCGACATGGCCGTCGAACTGACCGGAACCGGGGTGAGCGCGGTCTCGCTGTGGCCCGGCCTGGTCAAGAACGAGGTCATGCAGGGCTTCATGGACCGCGGACTGGACAACTTCCAGGGCTACCCGCTGGCCAACGCCGAAACCCCAGAGTTCATCGGCCGCGTCATCGCCGCCCTCGCCGACGACCCCGACATCGGCACCCGCAGCGGGCACACTCTGATCACCGCCGAGGCCGCGCTGGACTACGGCGTCACCGACGTCGACGGCAACCAGCCCGATTCGCACCGCGCCCTGTTCGGCGGCGGGCCGCTGTACTGACGGGCTACCAGTTGCTCGGCGCGTAGTCCTTGAGGAAGCACCCGTACAGGTCTTCGCCGGCCTCCCCGCGCACGATCGGGTCATAGACCCGGGCGGCGCCGTCGACCAGATCCAACGGGGCGTGGAACCCCTCCTCGGCCAGCCGCAGCTTGGTGGGATGCGGGCGCTCGTCGGTGATCCAGCCGGTGTCCACCGCGGTCATCAGGATGCCGTCGGTCTCCAGCATTTCGGCGGCACTGGTGCGGGTCAGCATGTTCAGCGCGGCCTTGGCCATGTTGGTGTGCGGATGGCCTGCACCCTTGTAGCGGCGGCTGAACTGTCCCTCCATCGCCGAGACGTTCACCACGTACTTGCGGCGGGCCTTCGACGCCGCCATGGCCGGGCGCAGCCGGCTCACCAGGATGAACGGCGCCGTCTGGTTGCACAGCTGCACTTCGAGCAGCTCCAGGGCGTCGACCTCGTGCACCCGCTGGGTCCAGCTGTTCACCGGGGCGGTGTCGGGCAACAACCCGCCCGCGTCGATGGCGACACCGGCGGCGATCCGCTGCGGGGAGGCGCTGCGGGCGGTCAGCGCCAGTTCGGTCAGCGCGTGCGGCTCCTGATGTTCGGCCAGGCTGCCGGCCAGGGCCGCCGGGTGGGCGTCGCTGACATGGTCGAAGGTGATCACGTCGACCAGCTCATTGCAGGGGGTGCGCTCGGCCTCGGCGAGGGCGGCATACGAGCCGGGGGCACGGCGCACCGTCTGCGCCGCGTTGTTGATCAGGATGTCCAGCGGGCCCTGGGCGGCCACCGTGTCCGCCAGCGCGACGACCTGGGCTGGGTCGCGCAGGTCGATACCCACCACCTGCAGGCGATGCAGCCAGTCGGCGTGATCGGGCATCGCGGCGAAGCGGCGCACGGCATCGTTGGGGAAACGGGTGGTGATGGTGGTGTGCGCCCCGTCACGCAGCAGCCGCAGCGCGATGTACATGCCGATCTTGGCGCGCCCACCGGTCAGCAGGGCGCGTCGCCCCGTGAGGTCGGTACGAGCCTCCCGTTTGGCCCGGCTCATGGCGGCGCAGTCCGGGCAGAGTTGGTGATAGAACGCGTCGACCTGCGTGTAGTGGTTCTTGCAGATGTAGCAGGCCTGCGAGCGCAACAACGTGCCCGCCGACGCCCCGACCGCGGCGGACACCAGCGGAATGCCCTGGGTCTCGTCGTCGATGCGGCCCGGCGCCCCGGTGGCCGTGGCGGCGATGACGGCCCGGTCAGCGGAGAGCACGGCGTCACGCGCGGCCTTGCGCCGGACCTTCTTGAGCTGCTTGAACATGCGCGCCGTGGCTTGGCGCACCGCCACGGCGTCGGGGTGGTCAGCCGGCAGCGCGTCGATCTCGGCGAGCACCTCCAAGCAGGTGGCGAGCCTTTCGGGGTCGATCGCGGTCACGCCTGGAAGGGTATCGGGCGCGGTGCTCAATTACCGATTTGCGCATGCCCGCCCATACACTCGCTGACGCCATGACCGACAACGCCCCGGATTCGCCGCCGCAGTCGAGCCGGATCTCCACCGAGGCGGGCCGGCGCAGAACCTTCGCCGTCATCAGCCATCCCGACGCCGGCAAATCCACCTTGACCGAAGCCCTGGTCCTGCACGCCAGGGCCATCACCGAGGCCGGCGCGGTGCACGGCAAATCGGGGCGTCGGGCCACCGTGTCGGACTGGATGGAGATGGAGAAGGCCCGCGGCATCTCCATCACCTCGACGGCGCTGCAGTTCCCCTACCGCACCGCCAGGGGCCAGGACTGCGTCATCAACCTGCTCGACACCCCCGGTCACGCCGACTTCTCCGAAGACACCTACCGGGTGCTCACCGCTGTCGACTCCGCGGTCATGCTCATCGACGCCGCCAAGGGCCTCGAGCCGCAGACCCTCAAGCTGTTCCAAGTGTGCCGCCATCGGCGGATCCCGATCATCACGGTGATCAACAAGTGGGACCGGCCCGGCCGGCACGCCCTGGAACTGATGGACGAGATCCAGTCCCGCATCGGGCTGCGCCCCACCCCGCTGACCTGGCCGGTCGGCATCGCCGGGGAATTCGACGGGGTGCTCGATCGCCGATCCGGAAACTTCATCCGGTTCACCCGCACCGCCGGCGGTGCCACCGCGGCACCTGAGGAGCACATCGCCGCCGCCGACGCGCATGCCGCGGCCGGCGACGACTGGGACACCGCGGTCGAAGAGTGCGAGCTGCTCTCCGCCGACGGATCCGACTTCGATCGCGAGGCGTTCCTGGACTGCACCGCGACCCCGGTGCTGTTCACCTCGGCGGCGCTGAACTTCGGGGTGAATCAGCTGCTCGACGTGCTCACCGAGCTGGCGCCGGCGCCCCGCGGGGCGCTGGACGTCGACGGCGTGCGGCGCGCGCCCGATGCGCCCTTCAGCGCCTTCGTCTTCAAGGTGCAGGCGGGCATGGACTCCGCCCACCGCGATCGCATCGCCTTCGCCCGGGTGTATTCGGGCACCTTCGAACGCGGTGACGTGCTCACTCACGCCGCGACCGGCAAGCCCTTCGTCACCAAATACGCCCAGTCGGTGTTCGGTCAGCAGCGCTCCACCCTGGACACCGCCTGGCCCGGTGACGTGATCGGGCTGGCCAACGCCGCCGCGCTGCGCCCCGGCGACACCCTGTATTGCGATGTGCCCGTGCAATACCCGCCGATCCCGAGTTTCTCGCCCGAGCATTTCTCGGTGGCGCGCAACGTCGACCCCAGCAAGCACAAGCAGTTCCGTCGCGGCATCGAGCAGTTGGACCAAGAGGGCGTCGTGCAGGTGCTGGTCTCCGATCGCCGCGGTGAGCAGGCCCCAGTGCTGGCCGCGGTCGGCCCGATGCAGTTCGAGGTGGCGGCGCACCGGATGGCTCGTGAAATGGGGGCCCCGATCACGCTGGAACCGCTGCCATATCAGGTGGCGCGGATCGTGGACGCCGACGACGTCGATTTCGTCAACAAGCAGTCGCTGGCAGAGGTCATGACCCGCACCGACGGCGTGCACCTGGTGCTGTTCTCCAACAGTTGGCGGCTGCAGGGTTTCCAGCGCGACAACCCCGAGGTGCGGTTGCGGTCGCTGGTGGCCGCGGAGGGATAGCGCGGCCGCTAGGTGCGCAACCGCACCCTGCGCGTCGTCGAACTCTCGTCGAGTTCCACCAGGTCGGAGTAGGACCGCAGAAAGTCGCTGAAGGACTTGTAGCCCAGGGCTTTTTCGCTGAACGACGGATCCATGCGCTTCATCTGGGCTTTGACCGCTGAGTTGTGCAGCCACTCGACGTCGTCTTTTTCCAGACCGATCCGCAGTGCGCGGGTGAGCAGGGCGGTGGCGGTGTCCACCGGATCCGGCGCCTCCTCTTCGGCGGGCTCCTTTGCCTGGCGGCTGCGCCGCGTGGGTTCGGCTGCAGCGTCGATGGGTGCGGGTTCGAACACCGGCACGCCGGGCAGCGCGTCGTAGCTGACGAAGTCGTCGCACGCCGCGGCCAGTGCGCGACTGGTCGATCCGGCGACCCCGATGCCAACCACGTAGCGGCCTAACCGTTTACAGCGTTGTGCCAGCGGAATGTAGTCGGAGTCGCCGGCGACGATCACCACGTGGGTCAGATCCGGCAGCCGGAACATGTCCTCGACCGCGTCGACCGCCAACCGGATGTCGGCGCCGTTCTTGCCGTAGGCCGCCGCCGGGAACAGCTGCACCAGGTCGACTGCGCGCCCCACCAGCTGTGCCCGGTAGCCGGTGTTGACCTCGGCTGACCAGTCGGCGTAGGCGCGGGTGAGCACCAGCGTGCCGAAAGACGACGCGAAGTCGATGATCGCCCCGACGTCGACGGTGGCCCGCGCCAGCCGCTCGGGTTGTTTGGCCAGGCCCTTGGCCTTGTCCTTCTGAAAGGAGCTGCGGCCGTTGACCTGGTCGTAGCGCGAGATCACGATGTTGTCGAAGTCGAGGTAGACCGCGACCCGGGTATTGCCGGATTCCGTCATGGTTCCAGTGTGGCGCAACCCCGGCCCCATCCATAACGGCTCGGCGGGGATGGGAGAGTTGCCCGCCTCTGAGCGACAACTCGGGGTCTGGGTCTGGGGCCGGGTCTGGGTGGTCAGGGACCGGCGCCGCCGCCGGGCCGACGTCGGGGCCGGGCCCTGCGAGTTGTCGCGCATAGGCGGGCACAAGGTCACATGGGCCGGGCCGGGCCGGCCGGGGGGTGGGGCGTGCGAGTTGTCGCTCAGAGGCGGGCACCAGGGCACATGGTCCGGGCCGGGCCGGGCCGGGCCGAGCCGTGCCGAGCCGGGGCCGGGGCAGGCCGGGGCGGGGCAGGGGCTGGGCCGGCCGGGGCCGGGCAGGGCCGATCCGGGCCGAGGGCAGGGGCCGCAGCCGCCGGGGCGGGGACGACTTGTCGCTCAGAGGCGGGCAACGATCCACTTGGTCTGGCGCTGGCGATCCGCCTCAGCAGCCGTAAAACCTCACGCCTGTCGCAACCGCAGCGCCAGCCCGGAGGCCCGCACCACCCGACGAGCCAAAGCGGCCCGCACCGAGGCCTCCGAACCCACCACCCGCACCTTCGTCTTGGCCCGCGTCACCGCGGTGTAGAACAACTCCCGGGTCAAAAGGCGCGACTCGACGTGCGGCATCAACACGGTCACCTCGCGGGCCTGGCTGCCCTGGCTCTTGTGGATTGTCATCGCGTACATGGTTTCGACGTCGGCGAGTCGGCTGGTGGCGAACTCCAGCGGGCCCGACGCCGTGGAGATCACTGCGCGCAGCCCCTCGTCGCGCACAACCACCGCCCCGGTGTCGCCGTTGCGCAGCCCCAGCCCATAGTCGTTGGCGGTCACCAGCAGCGGCCGGCCGGCATACCACTCCGCCCACATCGGGTCCCCGGTCTGTTCGGCCACCCAGCGGCGGATCTGCTGGTTCCAGTGCCGCACCCCGTGCAGGCCCTCCCGATGCGCACACAGCAACCGGTGCTCGTCGAGCGTCGCGGTCGCCGCCGCGGCGTCGCCGAGCAACGCGGCCTGACGTACCGCCAACGCGTGCGGCACCACCAGCGCCGACAGCCGCTGCGCCACATCGGCCACGCTGTCGGTGTCGAGCCACTCCACGTGCTCACCGCCGGCGGCCAGCAGCGCGATCGCGCGGTCGGCGTCGCCGTCGCGGATCGCCACCGCCAGCGCCCCGATCGACTCGCCGAACCGATGCGAGGTCCGCAGCGTCGCCACCCGGGTGTCCGGTCGCGCCGCCAGGCCGTCCACCAGATCGGCCAGCACCGCCCCGGCCTCCACCGATGCCAGCTGATCGGCATCGCCCACCAGAATGAGCCGGGCGTCGGGCCGCATGGCCTCCAGCAGCCGGGCCATCAAGGTGAGCGACACCATCGACGTCTCGTCGACGACGATCACGTCGTGCGGCAGCCGGTTGCCCCGATCGTGCCGGAACCGCACCGAACTGTCGGGGCGCGAACCCAGCAACGTGTGCAACGTGGTGGCGCCCAGCCCGGCCAACCGGGCCTGATCCACCGGCTCCAGCGCCGCCACCTCGGCGGCCACCGCCTCGGTCAGTCGCGCCGCCGCCTTACCAGTGGGGGCAGCCAGCGCGATGCGCAGCCCGGCCGTCCCGGACAGCTCGGCGTGCTCGGCCAGCAGCGCCAACAATCGCGCCACCGTGGTCGTCTTACCGGTGCCCGGACCGCCGGTGAGCACCGTAACCGGCTGCGACAGCGCGATTTCGGCGGCCGCCCGCTGCTCGTCGAAGTCGCCCGGCGGAAAGAGTCGCTCGAAGGCGGGCAAATGAGCCGGTGCCGTCCCGGGCGCGGACAAGGCCAGCAGGTCGGTGCAGACCTGCTGCTCCTCGCGCCAATACCGGTCGAGGTAGAGCAACCGGTCGTCGTAGATCCGCAGCACCTGCGCGGCCACCAGGCGACTGTCCCGCACGGCCGCCAGCCAGGCGCCCGGCTCCGGCCACGAAACGTCGGCGACGTCGGTGTCGGCGGCCACCGACGACAGATCCAGGCAGACCGACCCGTGCCGCAGCGCGCGCACCGTCAGTGCCAGCGCCAGGCCCACCGTCTCATCGGGCTCGGCGCTCAGGGCGGTGATGCGTTGCGCGGTATGCACATCGGCGGAGTCGAGCACGCCGGCGCGGTTGAAATCCCGCAGCAGGCCGGTGGCCGTGCTGGCTATGCGCCACTCGAGAAGTTCACTCATGCCGTCCGCCTCGCGTGCAGCAGGTCTGACAGGGCAACCACCAGCGACGCCGGCGGTCGCCAGTCGAACACCCCGGCGCGGTGCCCGTCGATGACCGGGGTTTCCGGTCCGCACATTCCCCGCACGAACAGATACAGCACCCCGCCCAGGTGTGTGTCCGGGTCGTAACCGGGCAGTCGCCAGCGCAGGAAGCGGTGCAGCACCGCGGTATACAGCAGCGCCTGCAGCGGATAATCCGAGTGCAGCATCGCCGAAGTCAGCCGGTTGAACCCATAGTCGGCCGCGGTGTCGCCGAGCCGGTTGGTCTTGTAGTCGACCACCAGGAACCGCTGCTGCGGCACCCGCAGCACCACGTCGATGGACCCGGACAGATATCCGCGCAGCGGCTGGCCGCCCAGGGCCTCGGTGGCCAGCCGGTCGGCGTATGCGGCGAACGGGTCGTCGGAGGGCAGATGCTCACGCAGCAACTCCCCGACCTCGGCCAGCCGTAGCTCCGGGGCCGGTCCGTGCCGATCTCCACCGGCCAGTGGGAACTCGAAATCCAACTCCCGCAACCGGTCCCGGGTGCCGATCTGGCGCAGGGTCAATCCGTCGGCCAGCGGCCCCAGCGGAGTGTCGTGCAGGGGGACCAGGGCCGCCGCCAGCGCGGCAGGATCGGCATCGACAGACCACCAGTCGGCGTGCCGGCGCACGTGCGTCTCCAGCTCCGACGTCAAGTCCTCGGCGAATGGATCGGCCGTCTCCAGCACGGCGTGCACCAGCGAGCCGAACGCCGCCCCGGCGGGCAGTTCGGACATCGGTGACACCATCTGCGCCCCAACCTGCGGTGGCGGTTCCCCGACCGCGATGTCGTCGGCCTCGTCGTCGCGGGCGGTGAACTCCGGCTCGCTGTGCACCCCCGACGTCCCGGTCTGATCGGCCTGCCTAATCAGCCCCGAATACGAGGTGCGCCGCCAGCCGGTGTCGATGTGCCGGTGGAAGTGCCGCGCCTGGAGACCATCCGGTGCGGCCGGCGGGGAAGCGGGGGTGATCGGGGCGATCGCCGAGTCCTCGATCACCAAACCGCCGGCGGCCTCCCACTGCCGGAAACAGGCCAGGGCTTCGTCATCGGCCGGCTTGGGCTCGCAGCGATCCGGCACCGCCGCCTCGCCGCGGCAGCGGCCCCGCAGCAGCCGGGACAGGCCGCCGTTGGGTTCGTCGTAGGACGCCGCCCACCACGCCACCAGCTGCGACTGCGCCCGGGTCAGCGCCACATAGGCCAGCCGGATGTCGTTGCGGGCGGCCTCGGCCAGACTCAACCGCTGCACGGCGGTGTGGTCGGCGCTGTCCGGGCCGCCGATGTGCCGGCAGCGCACATCGGCCTCGTGATAGAGCGGGATGGCTTCGTCGAACATGTGCCGGTTGAACGCAAACGGCAGATAGACGATCGGGAACTGCAATCCCTTGGAACCCCACACCGTCAGGATCTGCACCGCCGCGGCGTCGGAGTCCAGCCGGCGATTGTGCTGCCCGCGACCGACTCCCTGCGTGCATTGCCGCCGCAACCAGTCCCGCAGCGCCGGCAGACCCAGCCGATCGCGGTGCGCCGCCTCATGCAGCAGCTGCGCCACATGCGCCAGATCGGTCATGGTGCGTTCGCCGCCGTACTCGCCGAGCAGACGGCGCTTGAGCCCGGCCACCTGGGCCGCCTCGAACACCGCCGCCGGCCCGTGCAGCCGCAGCTCATCGGCCCAATCCCGCAGGGTCGAGGCCACCTGGTCGGTCAGCGTGTCCGCGCCGTCGGCCAGAGCGGCCGCGGTGTGGCCGAAGAACACCGTCGCCGCGGCGGCCCGCACCAACCCGGCGCGGTGGGTGGCGTCGAAGGCCTCCAGCAGGCACAGCCAGTCGGCGGCCGCGGTTGAGGAGAACACGTCGGCATCGCCGGTGAACACCGCCGGAATCCCCGCCCGCAGCAACGCTTCCTGGCAGACCGCGGCATCCTTGCTGTTCTCCACGATCACCGCCACGTCGCCGGGGCTGACGGGCCGCCCGTCGAACGTCGCCCCACCGGCACACAACGCGGCGACATCGGCGGCCAAGTCGTCGGGGATGTGCCGGCGCAGTGTGGTCATGGGAATGACACGGTCCGCGCTGACGCCGAATGCCGCGCGGCCCACCACCCGCAACCGGAACGGGGCCGTGCTGGCGGCACCGGCCAGCCGGCTGCCCGCGACCGCGGCCTCGACGTCGTGAACCACGATCTGCGGGTCGCCCAGCGCCGCCCCGCCCATCACCGTCTGCAGCGCGTCGACCAGCGCTGCGTCGCTGCGCCAGTTCACCGCCAGGGTGCGCTGCTGCCCCGCACTGCTCGCGGCCTGCAGGTAGGTGTAGACATCGCCGCCGCGGAAACCGTAGATCGCCTGCTTGGGGTCACCGATGAGCACCACCGCCGAATGCCCCACGAAGCCGCGTTCGATCACCTGCCATTGGATCGGGTCGGTGTCCTGGAACTCGTCGACCATCACGATGGGCCAGCGCTGACGCATCCGGTCGCGCGCCGGGGAGTCCGCCGGTTCCAGCGCGGCGGCCAACCGGCGCAGCAAGTCGTCGTAGCCCAGCACCCCGAGCCGGCGCTTGCGCAGTTCCAGCTCGGTGCAGACCGCGTCGACGAAGCGCAGCCGCACCTCGGCGGCCGAGCCCGGCTCCGGATCCTGCGGGCGCAGTTGGGCATACGGATCGGCGACCACCACCCGGGCGAGTCGGAGCGCGTCGGCGTAGCTCAGGGCCACCTCGTCGCGCTGGGTGCCGAACTGCGCGAGGTACAGGTCATCGACCACCTCGACCACCAGATCATCGAGGCTGTCCACCAACTCCACCCCGGCGCTGGTGTCCCCGGCGATACCCAGTGATTTCAGGACCAGGTGGCAGAACTG
Source organism: Mycobacterium sp. UM_Kg1 (assembly GCF_000972925.1). Lineage (NCBI taxonomy): Bacteria > Bacillati > Actinomycetota > Actinomycetes > Mycobacteriales > Mycobacteriaceae > Mycobacterium > Mycobacterium sp. UM_Kg1. The sequence goes on from NZ_JRMK01000052.1 coordinate 23,085, forward strand.
GTGGGTGGTGGCGATGGTCGCCGCATCGAAGCCCGCCAAGGCATCGCGCAGTCGGCGGCACCGCTTTTCCCGCTCCTCGGCGGCGCCGCCGAGCAGGTGGGCCACCAGGTCGTTGGGCTCGCCGGCTGCGGTGCCGTCGAGGGCCGCCAGCGTCTGCACCAGCTGCCGGCGGACACGGTCACGCAGTTCCCGGGTGGCTGCGCGGCTGAACGTGATCAGCAACATCTCGTCCAAGGTGGCATGCCCCTCGGCCAGGTAGCGGGTCACCAGCCCGGCCAGGGTGAACGTCTTGCCGGTGCCCGCGCTGGCCTCCAGCACCGTGGTGCTGCCGCGGGCCGGGAGCGGGCCCAGCAGATCGAAGCGTTCCATCACCGCACCGACCGTTCCGCACGCAGCAGCGGCAGCCACAGCCGGGCGGCCAGGGCGCCCAGGCGGGTGTCCTCGCCGTCCACGGCCTCACCGGGGCGTGGCCGGCCCAGCAGCACCTCGAACGGCGCATGGGCCCCCCAGACCCGGACACTGGCGGGGTCGGCGTCCTCGCCCGGGAAGCGGTTGCTGGTCCATTTGCTGCGGGCATACCCGACCGGGTCCCGGCGCGCGTGGCGCTTCTCAGCCCACGCGAACGAGGTCTTGACCGGCAGGGGAAGCGGTTCGCAGCGGCCGATGTCATAGAGCCACACCAATTCCCGCAGAGTTTCGCCCGCCTCGGGTGGCGGCCCCAGCAGCCGCTGCAACACGCGTTCGCCGTCGCGGGCCCGGCCGATGCACCGGGCGCTCCAGTCGGTGTCGGGATAGGCGGCGGCCAGCGCCACCAAGGGGATCCAGGCCTGCAACAGATGGGTGTCGCGCAACTTGGAGTAGTTCACCGAGACCGTGCTCGCACCGAACACCGGGGTGACGGTGCCGGTCAGCCGGCGCCCCCCGCCGAGATCCAGATCGATGTCGTAGGTGGCGGGCGTGCCGACCCGGTGTTCGTGGGCCGCACCCGCCAGCAGCACCACCCGGTCCCGAATCTGCTTGGCGGTGCGCCACCCCAGCTGCCCGGGCGGCAGGCTGCCGCGCCGCCACTCGGCTTCGATGGCCTTGGCCGGGTCGAGCCCGAGCAGCATGTCGTGCAACATCCGGTTGCCGACCGCCCATTCGCCCAGCGCGTCGATCTGGACCGGCATGCCGTCTTCGACCTCGTCGACCTCCCACGGCAGGGTGTAGTTCAGCGCACTGAAGAACCCCTTGACCGGGTCCTTGAAGAACTTCAGCAGGTCGACGAGCGCGATGTCACCGGCCGGCGGCGCGGGCAACGGGCCGTCGATGAAGCGCGGTGCGTCCCGGCGCGTTCCGGCGGCGGTTCTGGCGGCCAGCGGCACGGTGGGGTCGAAGGTGAACGGCACGTCGGGGATCAAACGTCCGGGTTCGACGTTCTTGACGTCGAACGGCTGCAGCGGGTGCTCCACGATGAGCTGGTCGCGGACGGGCCGCGGGGTGGTCTGGTCGAGCGCGTCGATCAGTTCGGCCAGCGGGACCGCGGGCGGGCGGGCGTGGCCGGTGTGCTCGTCGGCGCCGGTGTAGGTGATCACCAGCTTCTCGGTGGCGGCGGTGATCGCATCCAGCAGCAATTGCCGGTCCTCGGAACGGATGTCGCGTTCCCCGGTCAACGGGGCGCGGGCCAGCACATCGTCGCCGTCGGGGAGATCCAGCCGGGGGAACACCCCGTCGTCGACCCCGAGCAGACACACCACCCGATGCGGCACCGAGCGCATCGGCACCATGGTGCACACCGTCAGGGTTCCGGTGCGGAAGTTGGCCCGGGTGGGCCGCCCGGACAGATGACCCGACATCAACACCCGGACATCGGGCAGCCGCAACGCGGTGTCGCGGCGCGCACCGGCGTCGTCGAGCACCTGGGTGAGCTCCCGCTGCAGGTGGGCGCTCTGCCACGCGTCGTCGGGGTCGGCCAACTGGTCGACACCGGCGCGAAGGGCCGCGATCCACTCGTCCAGCGGGCGGGTCCCGTCGAGGGCATCGACCGCGGACTGCAACCGCGCGACGAACTCGGCGAGCTTGCCGGCCAGCTCCACCTGGCTGCTGCCGACGTCGTCGAGGGGCAGCGCGGTGTCGAGCCAGGCCTGCGAATCGTCTGACATCGCCACCCCGGTCAAGAGTCGGTCCAGCCCGAATCGCCAGGTGTTGTGCACGATCCGGGACAGCCCGTAGCGCTCGCGGGTGTGCGGATCGAAACCCCACCGGATGTTGGCGGTACGCACCCAAGTGGTGATCTGCGCCAGGTCGTCCTCGGTGAAACCGAACTTCGCCCGCACCGGCTCGCTGTGGGCGAGGTTGAGCACCGCGGTCGCGGTGGCGCGGCTGCCGGCGATCTCCAGCAGCTCGGCCGCCACCCCCAGCAACGGATTGGTCTGCGTCAGCGCCCGGTCGGCCAGCTGTACCCGCAGCCGGTGCGCCGGATGAGCCGCGCCGGCCAGCTCGCCCAGCCCGAAATCGGCGACGATCAACGGTGCGTAGGTCTCGATGTCCGGGCACATCACCACGATGTCGCGCGGCTCCAGGGTCGGATCGTCGTGCAGCAGCCCCAGCAGAACCTCGCGCAGCACGTCGACCTGCCGGGCCGGACTGTGGCAGCTGTGCACCTGCACCGAGCGGTCCCGCACCTCCTTGCTGCGCCCCGCCGGCCGCACCGCGTTGGCGCTCAGATCCGCCTGCAGCCAGCCCAACAAAGTATCGGGATGGGTTGTGGCACCCAGGTATTCATCGCTGGCCGGCGAATTCGGCAGCGTCCGCTGCAGCTCACGCAGATCGCGGCCCAGCGTTTCCAGCAGCGGATGGTGGGCCCGGTGCCGCGACGGGTCCTGCGCGCGCGGCACCACGCCGTGCACGCCGCTCAGTTCCCGCCACAGCGCATCGGAGGGATGCGGCACCCACAGGTGCAGGTCGTGGTGGGTGGCCAGCGCGTCGAGCAGCTCGATGTCGGTGGCCGCCAGCCGGGTGTGGCCGAACAGCGACAACCGGGCCGGCAGCGTCTCGACGGGCGCCTGCCGCAGCCGGGCGACGGTGGCGCGGTGGCGCTGGTCGGGCGGGTCGATCCCGACGGCGGCGACCAGAGCCCGCCACAGCGGCGGCTGCCAGTCCACGTCGCCGGGCAACGCGCCGCCGGCGCCGTCGGTGGACTCGTCGGCACCCCAGTCGGCGAGCAACTGCGGCCGCTGGCGGGCATAGGAGGCGAAGAGGCCGGCCAGCCGACGGGCCACCGCGTAGCGCCGCCCGCGGCGCAGCTCACCCTCCGGGCTGGGGTCCCCGTGGCCCACATGCTTTGCCAGCGTGGCGCACCAGGGCTGATCCAGGCTGGCGTCGATCACCGCCAGCAGCGGCCAGGTCATGGCATTGCCGGACCACGGATCGTCGTCGCCGGCGCCGGTGATCTCGGCGATCAGCGAGGCCGGGCTGCGGAAATGCACGCCCGCGCACACCCCGTCGTCGCCGAGGTCGGCTCCCAGCGTGTGCGACAGGCGTTGCGACAGCCAGCGCTCCACCCCGCGGGCCGGCACCAGCACCAGTTCCTCGGCGAACGGGTCGGGAGGCGGGGTGGCCAGCAGCGCACCGAGGCCGTCGGCAAGGGCGTCGGTGCGTTCGGCACGGTGCAGGTGCAGTCCCATCGCGGTCACCATAAACCGCGGCCCCG
>NZ_JRMK01000053.1:0-26728 GCF_000972925.1 Mycobacterium sp. UM_Kg1
GCGCTCGACCGGGATCACCGCGCCCGGCGGCAGCATGCCGGGATTGTCGAATGCGCCCAGCGACAGGCCCACGTAGCGCTGACCGACCAGGTTCTGGTAGTCGATCGAGGCTTTGGTGTTACCGAAGAGCGGCTGCGCCTTCTCGATTCGGAAGTCGACGCGGGCCAGTTCCCCCTGCAGGGCCACGCCCTCGACCCGGCCGACCCGGACTCCGGCCATGCGGACGTCATCGCCGACTTTCAGGCCGGAGACATCGGTGAACAGTGCGGCGTACGGCGTCGTCGGGCCGGCGACCTGGCGTTGCAGCGTGACGAAAACGGTCCAGGTGAGCGCGAAGCAGATGGCCAGAAATGTGCACAGCCCCAGCAGTCGGCGGCGGTGGCCACTCATGATCCACCTGCTTGGGTGGTGCCCGCCGGCGCGGTCTCGGCCGGAGGGGGCAGGCCGGGGGGCGCTGCCGGTTCGGGGATCATCTGCACGGTCGTTCCGCGCACCACCGGACCTAAGAGCAGCTCTGAGGCCGGGTTGGTGTCCGGGCCGAGGATCTCGGTGAGTTTGGCGCGTTCCTCGGGACCGCCCACCAGACCCTGACCGCCGCCGGTCAGCTCCGGCGCGATCGGGTAGTTGCGGGGATCGATGGCCTGCGGAAGCAGTGGAGGGTCAGCGGACAGCGGCGCGGTCTGACAACTGGGGCCCTCGAGGCTGCCGTAGCGCGGGCAGTCCCCGCGGGTGTACATCCGGTTGGGGGTGATGACCAACATGAATTTGCCGACCGCCGTGTTGCGATCCGCACGCCAGACGTGGTCGAGGAACCTGTTCACCACGTTGTTCATCCGGGTGACCATCGGGGCGAACTGTCCCCCGGCGTCGGACAACACACCGAGCACCGGCGAGAGTTGGGTGGTGATGACGATCATCCGATCGGTGTTGTTGACGAAGGCTTCGGCCATCGATCCCGTGGTGGTGTTACCGGCTGCCAGAAAGTCGGTGAGGGCCTGGCGTTTTTCGGCCAGGGTCCGCATGGGCACCACCATCTGGTGCACCGTCTCCAGCAGCTCCGGCGCAGCTGCCTGCAAGCCCGTCAACGCGTCGGTGAGCTGGCCGACGGTGGACGCCGATCCCTGGGTCTGCATCACCTCGTTGAGCTGCCGGACGATCCGTTTTGCGCCGCCACCGGCGGCGGTGAGGGTGTCGCCGCGGCCGCCGGTGGCTTCCGCGACGGCCTGCAGCACGCCGATCGAGTCGCCGGAATCGGGCCGGCCGACGGCGCCGAGGATTTCGCGCAGCTTGGTCAGCACGGTCTGGAATTGAATGGTGGCCAGGCTCTGATCCTGGACGATCCGGGCGCCGCTGCGCAGCCCGGTGGCCGGTCCGTTGTCCACCAACTGGATCGAGGAGACCGCGAACACGTTGCTGGGTACCACGCGCGCGGTCACCGTCGCCGGAATCCCCGGCGCGAAGTGCGGGTCGATGATCAGTTCCGCGGCATTGGGTCGCCCGCCCAGCGCCGGTGTCACCTTCGCGACCGAGCCCACCAGGGCGCCGCGGAACTTGACGTCGGAGCCTTTCGGCAGGCCGTCGCCGACGTCGGTGAGCAGGGCGGTGACGGCGACGTGTTCGGAGAAGGCGCCCTGCGACTTGGCGATCGCGACTCCGGCGAGCAGCAGCACCCCGGTCAGCACGGCCAGCCCCCGGAGCAACAGGCGCCAGCCGGCCAGCTGCCGATGCGCCGATTCGATCTGCTGCATGCCTATCCCCCCAGCCTTGCTCCCGATCCGATCCCCCAAAGACCGACGGTGAGAAGAAGGTTTGCGATGATCATCACCGAGATGCTGGCACGCATCGCCCGGCCGGCCGCCACCCCGACTCCTTGCGGACCGCCGGCGGCGAAGTAGCCGTAATAGCACTGGATGGTCGTGGTGATGAGGACGAAGACCACGGCTTTGATCACCGAGTACACGACGTCGGTACCGGTCAGCACCAAGCCGAAGTAATGCTCGAAGGAGCCGCCGGACAGGCCCCCCGCGAACGTGACGATGGTTTTCACGGTCGCGTAGTTGACCACCAGACACAAGATGTACAGCGGGATGATCGCCAGCGTGGAGGCCACCAGCCGGGTGGTCACCAGGTACGGGATCGGTCGGATGGCCAGTGATTCCATCGCGTCGATCTCTTCGGAGATCCGCATCGAGCCGAGTTGGGCGGTGAAGCGGCACCCGGCCTGCGCCGCGAAGGCCAGGGCGGCCATGATCGGCGCCAGCTCACGGGTCGACACCGTGGAGGACAACAGGCCCGCCGCGGGTTCCATCCCGAGCAGGTGCAGGGCCTGGTACCCCTCGATGCCGACGATGGCGCCCGCGGTGGCCCCCAGCACGATGATCACTCCCGCGGTGCCGCCGCCCACGACAATCGAGCCGTTGCCCCAGCTGACGTCGGACAGGATGATCAGGAAGGCCTTGCGGTAGCGCGCCAGCATCACCGGCACTCCCGCGACGGCGTGCGCGAAGAAGGTCAGCATGTGGCCGAGCCGCATGACGGTGTTCGCCACCGCGGTCGTGGCGCCGAGCAGTGGCCGAACCCCGGGAGGCAGATAGGGGGCGGCCATCACAGGGCCGCCTTGGGGAACATCAGGACGTACATCTGGGTGAACAGCACATTGGTGACCATCAGCAGCAGAATCGAGGCCACCACGGTGGCGTTGACCGAATTGGCCACCCCGGCGGGACCGCCCTTGGTGGTCAAACCCTTGTCACAGGCGACGATGGCGACGATGGCACCGAAGACCACCGACTTGATCAGGGTCACGACGAGGTCCCCGACGGTCGCAAAGGATGCGAACGTGGACACGAAGCTTCCGGGGGCGCCGCCCTGGGCGAAGGTGTTGAACAGGTAGCCGGCCAGAAACCCGATGAAGCTCACCAGCCCGGTCAATGCCAGGCCGACGGTGATCGCCGCGGCCAGGCGCGGCACGACGAGGCGCCGGATCGCCGAGATACCCAGCACTTCCAGCGCGTCGACCTCTTCGCGAATGGTGCGCGATCCCAGGTCGGCGCAGATGGCCGAGCCGACCGCCGACGCCATCAGCAGCGCAGCGACCAGCGGGGCGCCCTGCCGGATGACCGCCAGCCCGCTGGCCGCGCCGGCCAGTGACGTCGCCCCGACCTGGCCGGCCAGCAGCGCGAACTGGATCTGCAGCGTCACGCCGATGGGGATGGCCACGCACATGGTGGGCAGCATCGCGGTGGAGGCCATGAACGTGGCCTGTTCGACGAACTCGCGGAAGGCGAACCGGCGCTCGATGATGTCGATGAACAGGTACTGCATGGCTCGCACGCCCAGCGCGGCCTGGCTGCCCACGGTTTTCAGCGATGCCACGGGATGGCGCTCGACGTAGCCGTGCGTCCACTCCCGGACCTCCCCGAGCGGGGAGGGGAGCTGCGCTGTCACCGGCGTTTCCCTGCCGTGCTTTCCCCGATCGGTCAACGCCATGGCGGACGATCGTCTGACGAGGAGCTCAGTGCGCCGTATCGGCGCAGGAACGCGCTGTTGGTTCGCTGTTCCTGGCTGTAGCGCTGGGCGCCGGCTTTCAGGTGCTCGATGCGTTGTTCGATTCCCCGGATCGCGGCGTGATCAGGATTCGGCTGGCGGCGCAGTCTTTCCAGCTCTGCGGCCTCGGCGGCCAGCACCTCGGACAGCCGCGCCGCGACCTCACCGAAGGTCAGCAGGTCATAGTCATCGGTGTCCGGACGCCCCCCGCTGGCGTCCATCACCGGTCACCGAGGTGCAACAGCTCTCGGGCGTTGAGTTCCACGATCCGGTGTACGTCGCTGTCGCTCACCTCGCGCAGCGTCTCGGCGATTCTCTTGCGGCTGTTGGGCCAGTTGGAGTCCGAGTGCGGATAGTCCACCTCGATGAGAATGTTCTCGATCCCGATCGCATCGCGGGACGCCACCCCGTGTTCGTCATCGATGAAGCAACCCCAGAAGTGCCGGCGGAACAGATCCGACGGACGGTCTGTGCGGCTGATCTTCTGATACCACCGGTGCCGCTCCCAGGTGTAGTCCATGCGCTCCAAAAGGTAAGGGATCCAGCCGATTCCGCCCTCGGACAACATGAACTTCAGATTCGGGTGCCGCTGCAACATTCCGGAGAAGACGAGATCGGCGGTGCTCCACATGAGATTGGTCGAGAAGGTGGCGATCGCCACCGCGAACGGTGCCGTGTCCTGCGGCGAAGGATTGCGGGCGGGGAATCCCGGCACGTAACCGCCGGAGCCGAAGTGCAGGCAGACCGGCAGATCGGCGGCTTCCAGCGCGTCCCAGAGCGGCTCCCAGTGGGTGGGGTGGTGGAAGGACGGCAGGTCCAGCGGCACCGGGCTGTCCGGGAAGGACACCGCCCGGGTACCGATCTGCGCCAGCCGTTCCACCTCAGCGGCGGCCAAGTGCGGGTCCCAGGTGGGCAGGATCCCCAACGGGATCAGCCGGCCCGGCGCCGAAGCGCACCACTCCTCGACCTGGAAGTCGTTCCAGGCCCGGACACACGACAGCGCCAAGTCCTTGTCCTTGGCGCGCTGGAACACTCCCCCGCCGAAACCCGGGAACGACGGGAAGCACAGCGCCCCGTGGATACCGTCGATGTCCATGTCCTTGAGGCGCTCGGCCGGGTCGTAGCAGCCGGGAATCATCTGGTCGTAGCGCACCGGCTCCATGCCGTACTCCGCGGGCGGCTTTCCGGCCACGGCGTTGAGGCCGATCTGCGGATACAACTGTCCCTCGTAGCGCCACACATGATGGCCCTCGGCGGTCTCGATGATCTGCGGACCCTGCGCACGTTCGGATTCCGAGAGCCGGTCCTGCCACACCAAGGGGTGTTCGATGACGTGGTCGTCGACCGAGATGACTTTCATCCAGTCCTGCAACGGCATGGTGTCTCCTTTGACTCGATCGGTCAGCGGGGCAGGCCGAGCGCTCGCTCGGCGATCAGATTGCGCAGCACCTCGTTGGTGCCGCCGGCAATCGTGAAGGCACGGCCGTACATGAAGGCGTCCTGCCACCAGCCGTCGTCGTAGACCTGGGCATCGCCTTCGATCCGCACGCCGTCGTGGCCCTGCAACTGCATGCCGTATTCGTGCAGCGCGAGGTTGATCTCGCTGAACAGGATCTTCGAGATCGGGGCGTCAGCGGCGTCGCCGGTGCCGTGCAGTGATCGGCTGTCGCCCAGCGCTGAAACCAGCGCGTTGACATGCACGTCGGCCACGAAGCCGCCGAGCGCCTGCCGGACGTCGTCGTGATCGATGGCGCGCCGTCCGCCCCGGGGTACCGCGCCGGCCAGCGTCGCCAGCCGGTCCAGCGCGCCGAACAGCGATGCTCCGGTGCCGGCGCTGGAGCGCTCGTGCGCCAGGCTGGTCGTGGTGACCGCCCAGCCCGCGTTGACCGCACCGATGACCTGCCCGGCGGGGATGCGCACCGCGTCGAGGAACACCTCGTTGAAGTCGGCGGTGCCGGTGATCTCGCGCAGCGGGCGCACCGAGACGCCGGGCGTGTCCATGGCGAGGGCGAACGCGGTGATACCGGCGTGCTTGGGGGCGTCCGGGTCGGTTCGGGCCAACAGGTAGCCGAAGTCGGCGTGCTGCCCGTTGGTGGTCCACACCTTCTGGCCGTCGACGACGAAGTCGTCCCCGTCGCGGGTGGCCCGTGTCCGCAGTCCTGCCAGGTCGCTGCCGGCGTCGGGTTCGCTGAACAACTGGCACCAAATGTGTTCCCCGGTACGGATGCGCGGGAGGAAGTAGTCCTTCTGCTCGTCGGTTCCCGACGCGATGATCGCCGCCGCGGCAAGCAGGCCGCCGCCGACCGGGCCGGCCGCGCCGACCCTGATCAGCTCGTCGGTGACCACCGACTCGTGCAGCGGATGCGCATCCGGCAGCCCGCCGTATTGGACGGGCCAGTGCACCCCGAGCAGCTGTTCTTCGAACAGCAGTCCGGTCCAGGTGCGCAGCGCCGGTATCTCGTGGGCCTCCGGCGCGCGCACACCGGTGTGCTTGTTGCGCGGTGGCGCGTACCGGGCCGCAAGTTCGCGTACCCGCGCTCGCAACGCGTCCAGTTCGGTGTCTTGCCCGAGATGCAACGTTGCCTCCGGTTCGTCGCGCCAGCATTGAGCTTAATCAGTATCCTGTATCTTCGGTAACAGATTTTCAATCCCCAACCTGTTTGCGCATCTCGCGTTAAGGAGCGGCCCGTGGACTTCGAGCTCACCGACGAGCAGCGCGGCATCGTCGACTCGACTCGCTCCCTGCTGGCGACCAAGTTCCCGGTCGAGACGGCCCGCAACCTCATCGACACCGCGCACGGTTTCGATCCCGAATTGTGGCGGCGCGGAACCGAACTCGGCTGGCCCGCCCTGGGCGTGGCCGAAGACGACGGCGGGCTCGGCCTGCAGACCGTCGAGTTGACGCTCGTCGCCGCAGAACTCGGCCGGGGTCTCGGCTGTGTCCCGTTCCTGCCGGTGGTGGTGGCGGCCGACGCGCTGGGCCAGTCCGACCATGCGCACCGCTCGGCGCTGTTACCGGCGATCTGCGAGGGAACCGCGATCGCCACCTGGGCCTTCGCTGAGTTCGGCCGGCCCTGGTCGGCGGACGGCATCGCGGCGCGCGCGCAACGCGGCCCCGACGGCTTCACCCTCACCGGGTCGAAGGTCAGCGTCCAGGATGCGGACAGCGCGCAGGTGCTGATCGTCGACGCGGTCGCAGACACCGGGCCGGCCCGGTTCGTGGTCCCCGCCGACGCCCCCGGCATCCGGATCGAGCGGCAGAAAACTCTCGACGTCACGCGCAGCTACTGCGACGTGAGCTTTGACCAGGTGCGGCTGGACGCGTCGGCGCTGATCTCCGACGGCGATGGCGCCCGCGACGCGATCGCCCGGTCGCTGCTCTTAAACACGGTCCTGACCTGCGCCGAGATGGTCGGGATCGGCGAGCGGCTGCTCGCCATGACCACCGAATACGTCAAGGACCGCGTCCAGTTCGGTCGCCCCGTCGGCAGCTTCCAGGCCGTCAAGCACAAATGCGCCAATATGCGGATCTGGTCCCAGGCGAGCACCGCCGCGACCTACTACGCGGCGATGGCCCTCGACGCCGCGCATCCGCAGGCCGACCGTGCGGTCAGCATCGCCAAGGCCTATGTCTCCGACGCGGTGAACCGGATCGCCGGTGAGGCGCTGCAGTTGCACGGCGGTATCGGGTTCACCTGGGAACACGACCTGCACCTGTACCTGCGCCGGGCCCGGGTCGATGCCATGCTCTCCGGCGATGCCGCGCACCACCGGGAACTGCTGTGCCAGTCGATCGAGACCGGCCGCCGCGACGTCAACCGATGCGCAGCAGGCGCTCAGCGTTGCGGTGACTGATCAGGGCGCGGTCGGCCGGCGAGATCGGCGCACCGGCCAGGAAAGCGGTGGCGACATCGATGTCCTCGTACGGGTAGTCGGTCGCGAAGAGGACATGCTCGGGTCCCAGCGCCCCGAGCGCACACAGCAGCGGCGGAATGTCGCACACCCCACTGGTGGTGACGTAGAGGTTGCGGCGCAGGTAGTGCGAGGGATGCCCGAGTGCCAGTTCGACACCGTGGTGCCGGTGCCAGTCCCACCGTGAGTCCAGCCGCCACAGCGAGTAGGGCAGGCTCTCGCCCATGTGCCCGAGCAGCAGTTTGGCGCCGGGGCACTCGTCGAACACCCCACCGAAGACGATCCGCAGCGCGTGAGTGGCGGTGTCGGTGCCCCAACTCCACATCGGCCCGATCAGCTCCGGGTGCCCGGCGATGACGTGCGGGGTGTCGAAACCATTCGCCGGATGCAGGTACAGCGGGACGTCCAGCGCTTCGGCGCGCTCCCACACCACCCGCAGCGGCGGCGCGTCCAGGTACACCCCGCCGGTGTGCGCGTTGACCAGGGCGCCGCACAGCCCGAGCTGCTCGACCGCGCGCTGCAACTCCCTCGCCGCGGCCTTCGGGTCCTGCAACGGCAGTGCGGCGAAGCCCCGGAACCGGGCCGGGTTGGCGGCCACCAGTCCCGCCAGGAAGTCGTTGACCTCAGTGGCCCGGGCCACCGCCCGTTGCGGATCGGGTTCGGCCTGAATGCCGGGCGCGGTCAAGGACAGGACCGCGATGTCCACCCCGGCGCGGTCCATGTCCGCCAGGCGCTGTTCGGCCAGATCGGTCAGCCGGGTGGCGGCCTCCCGCCAGATCCGGGGCTGGGCCAGTTCGCGGGTGGCATCGCTGTAATGGGCGAGGTCGGCGGTGAGAAAGTGTTCTTCCAACGCGATGGTGCGCATCGCCGCCCCGCTTCCGCCCCGAGCTTCCCTTGACGGCCACGCTACTCGCCGCGGGCTGCGCCGAGACCCCGCACAACCAAATCAGGCCCCCGGAAAAAGGGGGCCTGACGTGCGTGGCAGGTGCAGGATTCGAACCTGCGTAGGCTTTTAGACCTGCACGCGCTCCTCCCGGTTGATCGCGTTGAGGATTTCGGGGGCAACAAAGAGCCGATCTTGACGTCGCCCAGTGATCTCCAAGAGAATTCCCTGATCGATGAGCTTTCCCACCGCCTGGTTGGCGGCTTGGAAAGTTCGACCCACCAAGTCTCGGGCGGTCGGAACATCGATTACTGGGTAGCCGATAAGCACCTCAGCGATTTCGACAGGCGAGCCGCGCATGCCCTTGGCACGAAGATCGGCAACCATTCGATCCCTGATTGCTAATAGACACTGAATCTTCGCCAGGCCTTCCCGGGCCTGCACCTCCACGGCGCGAGCGAAAAGCTCGACCCACGGACTAAAGTCCCCACTTATAGTGACCGCGAGTAGACCATCTTGATACTCCTGTCTGCGCGCCTCAAACCATGGAGCAATATTCAGCACAGGCCAACGAAGTTCGCCGGCCTGCATGACTTGCAGGAGTGCTATGAGCCGCCCCAGCCGGCCATTGCCGTCACCGAACGGGTGCAAGGTCTCGAACTGATAGTGCGCGATCGCCATTTTCGCGACAATCAGCAGGTCGGACTTATCGTTAACCCAGTCCTCCCAAGCGGCTACGCCGGTTTCGAGGCGACTGCCCGCTGGGCATGGAACGAATCGAGCTTCTTGAATCGGTTTACCCTCTGCGCCGATTGCCACTTCATGTGGACGAAGATCACCGGCATCAGCAGTGTCTGCGCGGGTGCCGCGCACAATGATCCGTTGCAACTCGCCAATAAAGGCCCGCGAGATTCGCCGTTCTGTGATGTTTTGGACGGCAAACTCCGAGGCCTCTACATAGTTGCGGATCTCGCGTTGCTCGAAGGACATCTGGTTTTCGCGTAGGAAGTCTGCTTCCAGCACGTCTTGGAAACTGGCGTACGTACCCTCGAGCGCAGAGGTGCTCGCGGCCTCACGTCGAATAATCGGCCGGACGAGAATCTCAGGTCTAGGGAGTTGGGCAACGGCCTCGTCAAGGCGCGCGATGGCCATGGCCGCTTTCGATGCACACGCAGTCGCACACGGAGACAGCGCTGGGGCGACGGGCAGAGGATCTGGCAGGTACGCCCAGTAGTGCCACTCTTCCATCGTCCGCGGGTCGATCCCGCTGATAGGCACCAGCTCGCCGATCGCCGACCCCCGCACCGCCTCGATATCCATGGTTCAACTTTACCGTGGGTTAGGTTGAATGTTGACGCGCAGACTAAACCTAAGTTGCGCACCATGGCACACGTTCAACGTATGGATCGATCTAGTTGAACTACATACCTGTAAGTTCAACCTAGGCAAGGTCACTACTCGAACTTCAGCCGCCGCGCACCTTAGGGCCACGAGAGCTACCGCGGGCGCCCTGAGGACTACACGCCGCCATACAACCAAGTCAGGCCCCCTGAAAAGGGGGCCTGACGTGCGTGGCAGGTGCAGGATTCGAACCTGCGTAGGCTTGCGCCGACGGATTTACAGTCCGCTCCCATTGGCCGCTCGGGCAACCTGCCTCATCGCGCCTAGCAGACTACAACGAGGATGTACCCACAACACAAACGGCCCGCACAACTCGAGGAGAGGACAAGGTCTCGTGGCGGATTCATCGTTCGACATCGTCAGCAAGGTCGACCGGCAGGAGGTCGACAACGCCTTGAACCAGGCCGCCAAGGAACTGGCCACCCGGTTCGACTTCCGCGGCACCGACACCACCATCTCGTGGAAGGGTGAGGAGACCATCGAGCTGGTCAGCTCCACCGAGGAGCGGGTCAAGGCCGCGGTCGAGGTCTTCAAGGAGAAACTGATCCGCCGCGACATCTCGATGAAGGCGTTCGACGCCGGGGAGCCCCAGCCGTCGGGCAAGACCTACAAAGTCAGCGGCAGCCTCAAGCAGGGCATCGACGCCGAGCACGCCAAGAAGATCAACAAGCTGATCCGCGACGAGGGCCCCAAGGGCGTCAAGTCCCAGGTGCAGGGCGACGAAATCCGGGTGTCGTCGAAGAAGCGCGACGACCTGCAGGCCGTCATCGCGCTGCTCAAGGGAGCCGACCTGGATGTCGCCCTGCAGTTCGTGAACTACCGGTAACGCAATCTCGACCCATCGGCCCGCCCGGTGCCTAGGCTGGGGACCGTGACTACCGAAGAGGTCGCGGACGTCGTCATCATCGGAGCGGGCATCTCGGGGATCGGCGCGGCCTACCGCATCGCCGAGCGCAACCCCGGCGTGAACTACGTGATCCTGGAACGACGGGAGCGCATCGGCGGGACCTGGGACCTGTTCCGCTACCCCGGTGTGCGCTCCGACAGCAGCATTTTCACGCTGAGCCTGCCCTACGAACCGTGGCGCGGGCGCGAACGCGTCGCCGACGGCGACGAGATCCGCGACTACCTGACCGATACCGCGCACAAGTACGGCATCGACCGCCACATCCGGTTCAACAACCACGTGCTGGCGGCCGACTGGGATTCGGCGACCGACACCTGGACGATCACCGCCGATGAAGCCGGGACCCAACGGACCTACCGCAGCAGGTTCGTGTTCTTCGGCTCGGGCTACTACAACTACGACAGCGGTTACACGCCGGACTTCCCGGGCTCGGAGTCGTTCACCGGAACGGTGGTCCATCCGCAGCACTGGCCCGAAGACCTCGACTGCACCGGCAAGAAGGTGGTGGTGATCGGCAGCGGCGCCACCGCGATGTCGCTGGTACCGGCGTTGGCCGAACGCGCCGGGCACCTGACCCTGCTGCAGCGCACGCCCACCTATCTGATCTCGGCGACCCGCGGCAGTCGTTTCGTCGACGTGGTCACCAAACTGTTTCCCCGCAGCTGGGCACATGCGATCCTGCGGTTCATCATGGCGCTGTCCGAGGGCTACGTCTGGGTCCTGGCCCGCAAGACACCGCCGATTCTCAAATGGATCCTGCGCCGTACGGCGGTGCAGAACCTGCCGGCCGATTACGACATCGACACCCACTTCAAGCCGCCCTATCAACCGTGGGACCAGCGTTTGTGCCTGATTCCCGATGCCGATCTCTACACCGAGATCAGCGCTGGGCGGGTCGAGATGGTGACCGACCGGATCGACCGCTTCGACGCCACCGGCATCGTCTTGCAGTCCGGGACGCATCTGGACGCCGACATCATCATCACCGCCACCGGCCTGCAGTTGCAGGCGCTCGGCGGCGTGCGGATCAGCCTGGACGGCACGGAGATCAAAGCCACCGATCGCTTCGTCTACAAGGCGCACATGCTCGAAGACGTACCGAACCTGTTCTGGTGCGTCGGCTACACCAACGCGTCGTGGACGCTGCGCGCCGACATCACCGCCCGCGCGACCGCCAAGCTGATCTCCTACATGGCGTCTCGCGGCTTCACGCACGCCTACCCCCACCTGGGCGACACGCCGATGGGCGAGAAGCCGGCGTGGGACATCCAAGCCGGTTATGTGCTGCGCGCACCGCGTGCCCTGCCGCGCTCGGGCACCAAGCGGCCCTGGAACGTGCGGCAGAACTACTTCGCCGACGCCCTGGACTTCCGCTTCGACAGGATCGGCGAGTCGATGGTGTTCGGGCGGCCCGGCGAACCGATTCCGCTGGCTGGATAGCCCGCCATCGCCGGCGGCGCCACCGGATGGTGCGGGCGCGCCGACACCGCTGCCCCAAACGGCAGGTGTGGCCGTGGCGACGGCAATACGCTGTCGCTCATGCCTGCTATTCGTACCCCCAATGTCGTTGTGCTCGGAGGCGGATCTTTCGGCACCACCGTGGCCTCCATCTGCTCGCGCCGCGCGCCCACGCTGCAGTGGGTCCGATCGGAATCGACGGCCGCCGACATCAACGACAACCACCGCAACAGCCGCTACCTGGGCACCGAAGTGGAGCTCAGCAACACACTGCGGGCCACCACCGACTTCGCCGAAGCCGCGCACTGCGCCGACGTCGTGGTGATGGCGGTGCCCTCGCACGGCTTCCGCAGCGTGTTAGAAGAGCTGGCCCCGGAGCTGCGCCCCTGGGTGCCGGTGGTGTCCCTGGTCAAAGGCCTTGAGCAGGGCACCAATATGCGAATGTCGCAGATCGTCGACGAGGTGCTGCCCGGGCATCCCGCCGGCATCCTGGCCGGCCCGAACATCGCCCGCGAGGTCGCCGAGGGCTACGCCGCGGCCGCGGTGCTGGCCATGCCCGACCCGAACCTGGCCTGCGTACTGGCATCACTGTTCCGCACCAGACGATTCCGGGTCTACACCAGCGACGACGTGGTCGGGGTCGAGATGGCCGGCGCGTTGAAGAACGTGTACGCGATCGCGGTGGGCATGGGCTATTCGCTGGGGATCGGGGAGAACACCCGGGCGATGGTGATGTCGCGATCGGTGCGGGAGATGTCTAAGCTCGGCGAGGCGATGGGCGGGGCCCGCGACACTTTCGCCGGCCTGGCCGGCATGGGCGACCTGATCGTCACCTGCACCAGCCAGCGCAGCCGTAACCGCTATGTCGGCGAGCAGCTGGGCGCCGGTAAGACGATCGACGAGATCATCGCGTCGATGAATCAGGTGGCCGAAGGGGTCCGCGCGGCCAGCGTGATCATGAAGTTCGCCGCGCAGTACGGGCTGAGTATGCCGATCGCCCGCGAGGTCGACGGCGTGATCAACCACGGCTCGACGGTGGAGCAGGCCTACCGCGGGCTGATCGCCGAAACGCCTGGCCACGAGGTGGAGGGCACCGGATTCTGACTGAGTAAGCCGGATTATGGCTGTGTGAACCCTGTACATCTGATGCCGACGCGGTAACCTTTGTTTACTTAATGGACATGTCGTATTCGATCACAGGTAATGCGCATGGAATAGCTTCACGGGGTCTCAGCAAAACCCTACGAAGGGCAGAGGTTCACCCACATGCTCACCGCTCGCCGCGCCGACCACGCCGCCGACCGAAGAAAGGCCTGGTCACGGTCAGTTCTGCGCGATGACTTGCCGGCATCGCTGGTGGTGTTCCTGGTGGCGCTGCCGCTGTCGCTGGGCATCGCCATCGCTTCGGGCGCGCCCGTGCTGGCCGGGCTCATCGCGGCCATCGTGGGCGGCCTGGTCGTCGGCGTGCTGGGCGGATCGCCGCTGCAGGTCAGCGGGCCGGCGGCCGGATTGACCGTCGTGGTGGCCGACTTGGTGGCCCGCTTCGGCTGGAAGGTGACCTGCGCGATCACCGTCGGCGCGGGCATCCTGCAGGTGCTGCTGGGGCTGAGCCGGGTCGCGCGGGCCGCACTGGCGATCTCGCCGGTGGTGGTGCACGCCATGCTGGCCGGAATCGGTGTGACCATCGCCCTGCAGCAGCTGCACGTGATGCTCGGCGGGCAGTCCGCCAGCTCGGCCTGGGACAACGTGATCGGTCTGCCCCAGGGGGTGATGGACGCCCAGGGGCCCGAGCCGATCCTGGGAATCCTGGTGATCGTCACCATGCTCGCCTGGCGATCGGTGCGCGGGCCGCTGGGCCGCATTCCGGGCCCGCTGGTCGCCATCACCGGGGCGACGCTGCTGTCTCTGATCTTCTCCCTGGACGTGCAGCGCATCACCCTCGACGGGTCGTTGCTGGACGCGATCCAACTGCCGGAGTTGCCGCACGGCAACTGGACCGCGGCCGTCATCGGTGTGGTGACCGTGGCGTTGATCGCCAGCGTGGAGAGCCTGCTCTCGGCAGTGTCGGTGGACCGCATGCACACCGGTCCGCGGACCGATTTCAACCGCGAACTGATCGGACAGGGCACCGCCAACGTCACCTCGGGAATGTTGGGTGGCCTGCCGATCACCGGGGTGATCGTGCGCAGTGCCACCAACGTGACCGCCGGCGCGAAGTCGCGGGCTTCGGCCTTCCTGCACGGCGTCTGGATCCTGCTGTTCGCCCTGCCGTTCGCGGGAATCGTGGACAAGATCCCCAGCGCGGCGCTGGCCGGTCTGCTGATCACCATCGGTATTCAGCTGATCAAACTGGTGCACGTCGAAACCGCTTGGCACTCCGGTGACATCGCGGTGTATCTGGTGACCATCCTCGGCGTGGTCTTCCTCAACCTGCTCGAAGGCGTGCTGATCGGCCTGGTCCTGGCGCTGGCACTGACCGGCTGGCGGGTGCTGCGGGTCAAGGTCACCGCCGAGCAGGTGGGTGACGAATGGCAGGTGAGCGTGGGGGGCGCCTGCACCTTCCTGGCGTTGCCGAAGCTGACCGGCGTGCTGGCGCGGATCCCGGTCGGGGCGCGGGTTCGCCTGGATGTCTCGACCACCTACCTCGACCATGCGGCTGAGCAGGCCCTGGCGGACTGGCAGGACCAGCATCGCGCGACGGGCGGCATGGTCTACGCCTTCGACGAGGCCCCGCCGATCCTGGCCGCCGCGTGCAGCACCTGCACACCGTCGCGAGGCGACGACGCGGCAACGGCCGGGCACGCGGAATTGCACCTCAACGATGCGCCCGTGAGCCGGAACTAAACCGGACCGGCCACCGCGGCGGTCGGTACCCCTAACCTCGGGCCATGGCCTCCAGCCGGCGAATCCGGTCGGCCATCGGCGGGTGGGTGGCAAACAGCTGACCGACCTTCTCGCCCGCCCGGAAGGGGTTGGCGATCATCAGGTGCGACTGGCTGGCCAGCTCGGGCTCGGGCGGCAGCGGCGCGGACTGCACACCGTCGGAGATCTTGCGCAACGCCGACGCCAGCGCCAGCGGGTCGCCGGAGAGCACGGCGCCGGATTGATCAGCCTGGTACTCCCGCGACCGCGACACGGCCATCCGCACCACCGAGGCGGCCAGCGGACCGACCAGCGCCACCAGCAGCATCGCCAACGGATTGCCGTCGCGGCGGTTGCCCATGAACATCGCCATATTGGCCAAACCGGTGATCACCGAGGCCAGCGCCCCGGCCACACACGAGATCAGGATGTCGCGGTTGTAGACGTGCGACAGCTCGTGGGCCAGCACCGCACGCAGCTCACGTTCGTTGAGGAGTCGCAGAATCCCGCTGGTACAACACACCGCGGCGTGCCGCGGGTTGCGGCCGGTGGCGAAGGCGTTGGGGGCGTTGGTGTCGCTGACGTACAACCGGGGCATCGGCTGGGGCGCCGTGGTGGCCAACTCGCGCACGATCCGATAGATCTCCGGCGCCTGGACCTCCGTGACCGGTTGGGCCCGCATCGCCCGCAGCGCCAGCTTGTCGCTGTTGAAGTAGGTGTAGGCGTTCATCGCCACGGCGAACAACACCGCCACCCACATCATCTGGGGCCCGAACGCCCTGCCCACCAGAACGATCAACGCCGACATCACGAACAGCAGAAAGAACGTCTTCGCCGTGTTGTGGTGCGGGTGCCAGGTCATCGACTTCCTCCTTGGAGAACCTCGGTCGTGCTCATTAAACGCCGCTGACCTCCCAGGAGTTCCGCAATTGTGGTCAGCCGTGCCGGTTCACGGTGTAGTCGACCAGAGCGGCCATCGCCGCTCGCCCGACACAGTCGGGTAGCGCGTCCAGCTCCACACGCGCCTGCGCCGCGTAGTCGGCCACCGTCTCCTTGGCCTTGACCATGCCGGCCGACGCCCTCAGCAGTCCCAGCGCCTCCTGCACGGCCGCGTCGTCGGTGACCGGACCGACCAGCAGCTCGCGCAGCCGGTCGGCGTCTGCCCCGTTCTGCTGCAACGCGAAGAGCACCGGCAACGTGTGGACCCCCTCACGGAGATCGGTGCCGGGCAGCTTGCCGGACTCGTCGGGGTCGGAGTCGATGTCGATGATGTCGTCGGAGATCTGGAACGCGGTGCCCACGATCCCGCCCAGCCGGGCCAGTCGCTCGATCTGGTGGTCGTCGGCACCGGAGAACGTCGCGCCGAAACGACCCGACGCCGAGATCAGACAGGCCGTCTTCTCGTAGACCACCTTCAGGTAGTGCTCTACGGCGTCCACGCCCTCGGCGGCCCCGCGGGTCTCGCGCATCTGTCCGGTCACCAGTTGCGCGAAGGTCTCGGCGATGATGCGCACCGCATCCGGGCCCAGCCGCGAGACCAGCCGTGAGGCCGTCGCGAACAGGTAGTCACCGGCCAGGATCGCGATGTTGTTTCCCCATCGCGCGTTGGCGCTCGGCGCCCCGCGACGGATCTGCGCCTCGTCCATCACGTCGTCGTGGTAGAGCGTCGCCAGGTGCACCAGCTCGATCACCGCACCGGCCACCGTCACCTGCCAGGCGTCCGGCTCCGGTCCCAGCTGGGCTGACAGCACCGTGAACAGGGGGCGGAAGCGCTTTCCGCCGGCATCGAACAGGTGGGTCACGGCCTCGGTCATCAGGCCGTCTCCCCCGCGCAGCTCGGTGTCCATCAGGTCTTCGATGCGGGCGACGCCGTCCCGGACTCGGCCCGCAAAACCCGGGTCCCCCAAGCCGCCGAAATCCAGCCCCGCCACCACGCTCGCCGGTGTCCTCACGGGTCCAACATACTGGTCACTGTGAATTCGCAGGCGGATGTGGTGGTGGTGGGCGCCGGACCGGCCGGGTCGGCGGCAGCCGCCTGGGCAGCGCGGGCCGGCCACGACGTGCTGGTGGTCGATTCGGCCGGCTTCCCCCGGGACAAGCCCTGCGGGGACGGCCTGACTCCGCGTGCAGTCGAGCAACTGGAGTTGCTCGGCCTCGGCGAGTGGCTGGACAGCCACATCCGGCACCGGGGCCTGCGGTTGACGGGCTTCGGCGGCCATGTCGAGGTGCCCTGGCCCGGTCGAAGCTTCCCGTCGAGCAGCAGCGCGGCGCCACGCACCGAACTCGACGAGCGCATCCGCAAGGTTGCCGAGGAGTCCGGCGCCCGAATGCTGCTGGGCGTCAAGGCCGTCGGCGTCCAACATGATGCGTCGGGGCGGGTGCGCGCGGTGGTGTTGGCCGACGGCGCCGAGGTGGCCTGCCGGACGTTGATCGTCGCCGACGGGGCGCGCTCGACGTTGGGCCGGGTGCTGGGCCGCCAATGGCACCAGGAGACGGTCTACGGGGTGGCGGCCCGCGGCTATCTGGCCTCGCCGCGCAGTGACGAGCCGTGGCTGACTTCGCATCTGGAGCTGCGCTCCCCGGAAGGCGCGGTGCTGCCGGGCTACGGCTGGATCTTTCCGCTGGGCAACGGCGAGGTCAACATCGGCGTCGGCGCGCTGGCCACCGTCAAACGGCCGGCCGATGTGGCGCTGCGACCGCTGATGTCCTACTACGCCGACCTGCGCCGCGAGGAGTGGGGTTTCAAGGGCCCGGTGCGTGCTCCGGCCAGTGCGCTGCTGCCCATGGGCGGTGCGGTCTCCGGCGTCGCCGGACCCAACTGGATGCTGATCGGTGACGCCGCGGCGTGTGTGAACCCGCTCAACGGCGAGGGCATCGACTACGGCTTGGAGACCGGGCGGTTGGCCGTCGAATTGCTGGGCGATGCCGGTGCGGGTGATCTCTCGCAGGCGTGGCCGGCACTGTTGACCGCCCACTATGCCCGCGGGTTCTCGGTGGCGCGGCGGCTGGCGCTGCTGCTGACCTTTCCCCGGTTCCTGCCCGCGACCGGCCCGGTGGCGATGCGCTCGACGGCGCTGATGCGGGTGGCGGTTCGGGTGATGGCCAACCTGGTCACCGACGACGACGCGGATCTGGTGGCGCGGGCCTGGCGCGGCGGAGGGCGGCTGTCCCGGTTGGTCGACCGCCGCCGCCCGTTCTCCTAGCGACCGGCCCTCTCCAGCGCCATATCAACATCGTTGACGTATACGAACGGCGTTGCTATACCGGGGTGATGAGCGATTCCGGCGATTCCATGGAATTCCAGTTCGACGCCGTCTACCGGGGGGAATCCGAGGAGTTGGGGCTGGGCGCCAAACCCCCGTGGAGCATCGGGGAGCCCCAGCCCGAGTTGGCCCGGCTGATCGCCGAGGGCAAGTTCCACGGCGATGTCCTCGACGTCGGATGCGGCGAGGCCGCCATCTCGCTGTACCTGGCCGAACGGGGACACACCACCGTGGGCCTGGACAGCTCCCCCACCGCCATCGAACTGGCCCGGCGCGAGGCCGCCCGGCGCGGACTGACCAACGCCACCTTCGAAGTCGCCGACATCAGCGCGTTCTCCGGCTATGACGGCCGGTTCGGCACCATCGTCGACAGCACGCTGTTCCACTCGATCCCGGTGGAGGCCCGCGAGGGCTACCAGCGCTGCATCGCCCGGGCGGCCGCGCCCGGGGCGTCCTACTTCGTGCTGGTCTTCGACAAAGCCGCCATTCCCGAAGGCCCCCCGTTCGCGGTGACCTCCGACGAGTTGCGCGACGTGGTGTCCAAGTACTGGGTCGTCGATGAGATCAAGCCGGCCCGCCTGCACGCGGTGTTCCCCGACGACTTCCCCGGCTTCGGCGGCGTTCCGCTGCGCGACGAGCCGGGCGGGCGCAAATCCGCTGCCGGGTGGCTGCTCTCGGCGCACCTGGGCTGAACACCGCGCCCCGGCTCGGGCGCATCAGTCCCGCGGTTTGCGGGCCGAATGCAGCGCGACGATACCGCCGGTGAGGTTGCGCCAGCTCACCTCCGACCAGCCCGAGGCGCGAATCTGCTCGGCCAGCGCGGCCTGATCCGGCCAGGCGCGGATCGATTCGGCCAGATAGACGTAGGCCTCCGGGTTCGAGGACACGGCGCGCGCCACCGCCGGCAGCGCCCGCATCAGGTACTCCTTGTAGGCCGTGGCGAACACCGGCACAGTCGGGGTGGAGAACTCGCAGACCACCAGCCGTCCCCCCGGCCGGGTCACCCGGGCCATCTCCCGCAGTCCCGCGGTGTGATCGACCACGTTGCGCAGCCCGAAGCTGATGGTGACCGCGTCGAACACCGCGTCGGCGAAGGGCAGCCGGGTGGCGTCCCCGGCCACCTTGGGCACCGCGCGACGGGCCCCGGCGGCCAGCATCCCGACCGAGAAGTCTGCCGCCACACACCAGGCGCCGGAGCGGGCCAACTCCACCGTCGACACCGCGGTGCCGGCGGCCAGGTCGAGCACCCGCTGACCGGGCCGCAGCTCCAGGGCCAGCCGGGTGGCCCGCCGCCAGGAGCGGTCTCGGCCCAGCGACAGCACGGTATTGGTCAGGTCGTAACGCCGGGCGACGCCGTCGAACATCGACGCTACGGCGTGCGGATCTTTGTCCAGGCTCGCGCGGCTCACCCGACCGACGGTACCCGCCTCCGCTAGGGTTCCTGGAATGCGGTCTTTGCTAGGCACATTCGCAGCGCTGGCGGTCCTGGGCGCGACCCTGTCGGGTCCGGCGGCAGCCGACCCGGACCGGCCCGCAACGGCGCGCAGCGCCGATCACTTCGGTGTGCTGGCCGGCGCACCCACCGCCCCGGTGCAGCTGGAGATCTACTGCGACCCGCAGTGCTCGGAGTGCGCCAAGTTCGAAGCGGCCTTCGGCGACGCTCTCGGCCGGCACCTGGCCGACGGCGCGGTGGCCGTGACCTACCGGTGGATGACGTTCCTGGACGCCCGCCGCCACAACGACACCTCCGCGCGAGTCGGCAACGCCCTGATGGCAGCGGCCGACCCGGCCACGCCGGCCGATGCCTACCAGACGTTCGTGATGGCTCTGTACCGCAAGGGCGGTACGCCCTCGGTGGAGGAGATCGCCGCCACCGCCGGCGAGAGCGGCCTGCCCGAGCATGTGGTGCAGCGCATCGCCGCCGCGCAGCCCGCGGTGGACGCCACGTCGATGAACGCCTTCAACCGCGTGCAGCTGCTGGCGGCAAACCCGGCCAGCCCCGGCACCCCGACGGTGTATGACCTGACCACCAGGACCGTGGTGGACACCGACGACACCGGCTGGCTCGACCAGCTGGTGCACGAACACTAGCCGCCGGGCGTTCGACGGCCGCCCGAGCGCCGCATCACCGAGCGAGCGTCTTGGCGTACCGTCGTTCGGCCAGATTGCACCCCGCCAGCGCCGCGATCCCGACCAGCCACGCGATCACCGCGACCGATCCGGCCGGGATGACGGCCAACACCGCGGTGCGGTGCTGGACCCGCACCAGATCCGGGTCGGCCTTGCTGTATTCGACGTAGATCCTCATCCCGGTCGCCAACTCCGAGGGGTAGAGCACACCGAGCTCCGGGCGGTAGGTGATCCGCTCCGGCGTCACGAACTCGATGGTGGAACGGCGAAACCCCGCGTTGAGCACTTCGGCCTCGGCCACACCCATGTCCCGTTCGATGGTGATGTCGTTGCGCCATGCGCCGGCCACCAGCAGCACCGACTGCAACGTCACCAGCGTCACCATGATCAGCACGCCGATGCGCGCCCAGCGCAGCGCCCGGCCCGCCGGCGCATCGCGGGGCAGGGCGCCGTCCCCCCAGACCAGGCCGTGCACCAGCGGTTTGAGGGTGCGGTAGGCCCGGGTGGACCGGTAATCGGGCAGTCTCACAGCGCCGCCTTGATCGCGGCGTGCAATGACCGCAGCGACGACCGGTCCGCTTTGACCTCCAGCACCCGCACACCGCCGGCGGGTTCGGCCAGTGCGGCGGGCAGGGCTGCGGCCTCGACCTGGGAGAACTCGACGTGATAGGCGCGGCACAGCGCGGCGACGTCGACATCGTGCGGGGTGCCGAAGATCCGCGACGAGACGTCGGCGAACCGCGGGTCGCCCTGCTCGAGCAGCTCGAAGATGCCGCCGCCGTTGTCGTTGGAGACCACGATCGTCAGCTGCTGCGGTCTGGGCTCGGTGGGCCCGATCAGCAACCCGGAGCTGTCGTGGACGAATGTCAGGTCCCCGATCAGCGCGAGGGTGCGCGCGTCGGGATTGCCCCGCTCGTGCGCCAGGGCGGCGCCGATCGCGGTGGACACCGTGCCGTCGATGCCGGCCACCCCGCGGTTGGATCGCACGGCGATACCGCCGCGGTCCACGGTGTTGGCCAACCCGACCAGCGCGGCGTCGCGCACCGGGTTGGAAGCGCCGAGCACCACCTGGTCACCGGGGCGCAGGGCAGCGGCCACGGCAGCGGCCACGTGCAGGCCGGTGGTCAGCGGGTGGGCCGCCAACTGCTCGCGCACCGCGGCGTCGGCATGCCGGTTCAGCTCCGCGCAGCGGCGCAGCCAGGCCGGGTCCGGTTCCCCGTGGGTGACGGCCCGGGTACCGGTGGCCTGCGAGTTCCCCGAGACGTCCGGCCAGCGCGGACCGGTGGTCAGGGCGTACACCGGCACCGTGGGGTCGGCCAGCAGGCTCGACACCGGGCGGTGCAGCGTGGGCCGGCCGGCCATGATGACCTGCTGCGGGCGCAGCAGGGGCAGCGCCAGCGGGTGCAGCGGATTCTCCGGCGCCGGAGCGGTGGGTTCGGCGACGGTGGGCAGGGCCGCCAGGTTGGGGTGCCGCCCCGCACCGTGCCCGGCGATCACCACGGTGTCCGGGGTCAGGTCGATGTCCAGGGGCTGGTCGAAGGCGACCGGCGGGGTGAAGGTCCACGGACGCCCGTGCGGTCGGCCCGGCGGCAGCGATCCCGTGTCGTCGGCGTCGGGCACCAGCGGCTCACGCAGCGGGATGTCGAACTGCACCGGGCCGGCGTTGGCGGTCCGAGATCCGGTGGCAGCGACCAAAACTCGGCACACCGCCGACCGCCACGTGGCATTGAGGGCGGCCATGCGCTCGGGGGCGTCCTCGGCCAGCCCCAGGCTGATCGCGGCGCGCACCTGGGTGCCGAAATAGCCGAGTTGTTCCATGGTCTGGTTGGCGCCGGTGCCCAGCAACTCATAGGGACGGTTGGCGCTCAGCACGATCAGCGGGACCCGGGCGTAGTTGGCCTCGACCACGGCGGGTCCCAAGTTGGCCACCGCCGTGCCCGAGGTCATCGCCACACACACCGGCGCGCCCGCCCCCACCGCCAGCCCGAGCGCCAGATATCCGGCGGTGCGCTCGTCGATGCGCACGTGCAGCCGCAGCCGACCGGCCCGATCGGCGTCGTGCAGTGCGAACGCCAGCGGTGCGTTGCGTGATCCCGGACACAGCACCACGTCGCGGACGCCACCGCGAATCAGCTCGTCGACGACGATGCGGGCCTGTGCCGTCGAGGGGTTGGTCATTGGTATCAGGTTAGTCGTGCGGCGACGGTGCAGCCGCCCAGCGGAACGGCTTGCCGTCGACCTCGGCCAGGAACTCCAGGGCCACCTTGTTGACCTGGTCGGGCTTCTCGATGAAGCCGAGGTGCCCGGCGTCGGGGATCTCCAGGTAGCGTGCGCCCGGGATCGCGTCGGCGACTTCGCGGCTCAGGTGGGCCGGGGTGACGACGTCGTCTCCGAAACCGATCACCAGCACCGGCTGGGTGATGTTGGCGTAGGCGGGCAGCCGGTTGGTCAACGGCGCCACGTCGAGCTGACAACGCAGCCCCGGAGTGTTTTTGACCGGCCACATGGTGAACATCGCGATCCAGTCCTTGATGGCCGCGTCGTCACTGAGCGTTTTAGGCGAAAAACTCTCCAGCAGACGCACTTTGGCCTCATACTCGGCGGGAAGCTCGGCACCGGACTCGGCGAGTTTGGCTTCGGCGGAATAGAAGAACTCGCGGGCGCGGTCGTGGCGGCCGCGAGTTGCCATCAAGACAGCGGATTTCACCAACTCGGGCCGTGCCAGCATCAGTTCCTGCGCGATGAACGAGCCCATCGACACCGCGACGATACGGACCGGGGCGATGTTCAGCGACTCGATCAGTTCGGCGGTGTCGGCCACCATCGTCTCGGTGGTGAACCCGGAAGCGTTCTCGGTGGCACCGATGCCTCGGTTGTCGAAGGTGATGGGGCGGTACCGGGCGAGCTGGAACTCACGGACCTGATGCAGGTGCCAGCCCCGGCCGGCGCCGCCGCGCCCGGCGATGAAAAGAACCGGCTCCCCCTCCTGATTGCGGTCGTCGTAGGCGAGGTTGGTCACCAGAGTGAAGGTACGCGACGCCTCGGCGCTTTAAGGTGTGAGAATCGCAACTGCGCAGCGGGGGAAGGTGATGCGGCTACGGCACGCCGGGTTGGTATCGGTACTGATGCTGGCCTGCGCCGTGATGACGGACTGCGCACGCGTGACCGGTGGAGTGGCGATCCCCGCCGACCTCGACGGTCCCCGGCCGGTGACCGCCGCCATGCTGCCCGACCTGCTGCTCAAAGCCTCCACCGTCAGCGACATCATGGGGGCCGGCGGCGGCATGCGGGTGGACGACTCCCGATCGCGGATGTTCGACTCCGGCCGCCAATTCCCCGACCACGGCTGCCTGGTGGCCTGGATGCCCGCCGAGAAGACGGTGTACGGCGACGCGGACTGGACGGCGACGCTGGCCCAAAGCCTTACCGAGTACAGCCACGACCATTTCGTGATTCAGGCCGTGACGGTATTCACCACCCGCGACGCCGCGCGGGGTTTCTTCGACATGACCGCCCGGCAATGGTCCCCCTGCGGGGAGCGGACTTTCGGCACCGTCAAAAACGGCCGCCCCGACACCTCCTGGACATTCGACGCGGTGACCGACGTCGACTGGACGCTGTGGATGACCCAGCACCAGGACGGAAGCGCGGGTTGGTCATGCCAGCGGGCCCTGCGCGTGACCAACAACGTGGCGATCGACGTACTGGCCTGCAAGCTCTACGTCAGCGATGAAGCCGTGACGATCGCCAACGGGATCGACGCCCGACTTCCCAGCGTGTGAGCACTCAGCGCGGCAACAGGCGATGGCAGGCGCCGATCCGCTCGATCCACCACCGCCGGCGTTGCGGCGGCGCGCTCAGTGCCTGCAGCCGGGCCGGGTCCGGCGCAACCGGCCGCACCGGCAGGTAGCCGTCGCTCGGCGCCGGCGTCTCGGCGATGTCCTCGACGAACAGCGATCCGGTACCCAGCCCACACGCGTGCTGCAGATCCGGCAGAGCTGCCGCGGCACGCAGCCCTGCTGCGATACCGACCGCCGAGTCGATCGCGCTGGAGATCACCACCGGGATCCCAACCTGGTCAGCGATCTGCAACAACGCCGAAACGCCGCCCAGCGGTGCGACTTTCAGCACCGCGATATCGGCGGCACCAGCTTTCGCGACAGCCAGCGGGTCGGTGGCTTTGCGGATGCTCTCGTCGGCGGCCACCGGCGTGTCGATGCGGCGGCGCAACTCCGCGAGCTCGGCGACCGTGGCGCAGGGTTGTTCCAGGTATTCCAGTGCGCCCAATGCCTTTGCCGCCTCGACCGCCTGATCGAGCGTCCAACCACCATTGGCATCGACCCGCACGGTGGGGATGAGCGCGCGGACGGCTTCGACGCGGGCGACGTCGTCGGCGAGGGTCTGGCCCGGTTCGGCGACTTTGACTTTGGCGGTGCGGGCACCGGGGAACCGTGCCAGCACCTCGGGAACCCGCTCGGGCTCGACCGCGGGCACGGTCGCGTTGATCGGGATGCGGTCACGGCGGGGTTGCGGAAGTTCGCAATAAGCGCTCTCGAGCGCGGCGGCCAGCCAGTGCGCCGCCTCGGGCGGTTCGTATTCCGCGAAGGCACCGAACTCTCCCCAGCCTTCCGGGCCGTCGATCAGGGCCACCTCACGCACCGTGATGCCGCGAAACTTGACGCGCATCGGCAACGCCACCACGTGCAGGCGGTCGAGGATGTCGTCCAGCGGCGGCGGCCCGTCAGGCCGGTGGCTCGCGCTCACGCGCGGCGGCTCGTCGCCCGCTCGGCGGCCACGCGTGAACCCTGCGCACGGTCCGTGCCGTGCAGCCCGCAGTTCGTCCGGGCCGTCCACACCTGCCTGATCATCGTCTCCACGGTAGACACCGTGGTCGGCCGCTGCTGCCCCTGCGGTCAGACTGCGCGCGTCCGCCCGCAGTGTTGCTCAACCTGACGCCACCGCACCGGTACGGTCGCAGACGTGAGCAGCAACCCCTTTGACGAGAGCATCTGGCGCACCGTCGACGGCTTCGCCGACCTGACCGACATCACCTATCACCGCCACGTCACCGACGCGACGGTTCGGGTGGCGTTCAACCGTCCCGAGGTGCGCAACGCGTTTCGGCCGCACACCGTCGACGAGCTGTACCAGGCGCTGGATCACGCCAGGATGTCTCCGGACATCGGCGTGGTGCTGCTCACCGGCAACGGCCCCTCCCCCAAAGACGGCGGCTGGGCATTCTGCTCCGGGGGAGATCAGCGCATTCGCGGACGCAGCGGCTACCAGTACGCCTCCGGGGAAACCGCCGACACCGTCGATGCCGCACGAGCCGGGAGGCTGCACATCCTGGAGGTGCAGCGGCTGATCCGGTTCATGCCCAAACCGGTGATCTGCCTGGTCAACGGCTGGGCTGCCGGCGGCGGGCACAGTTTGCACGTGGTGTGCGACCTCACCCTGGCCAGCCGCGAGCACGCGAAGTTCAAGCAGACCGACGCCGACGTCGGCAGCTTCGACGGCGGGTACGGCAGCGCCTACCTGGCCCGGCAGGTGGGCCAGAAATTCGCCCGCGAGATCTTCTTTCTGGGCCGGACCTACACCGCCGAGCAGATGCACCAGATGGGCGCGGTCAACGAGGTCGTCGACCATGCCGATCTGGAAGCCACCGGCGTGCAGTGGGCCAAGGAGATCAACGGCAAATCGCCTCAGGCGCAACGCATGCTGAAGTTCGCCTTCAACCTGCTCGACGACGGCCTGGTGGGCCAGCAACTGTTCGCAGGCGAAGCCACCCGGCTGGCCTACATGACCGACGAGGCGGTCGAGGGCCGCGATTCGTTCCTGGAGAAGCGCGACCCGGACTGGAGCCGGTTCCCCCGCTACTTCTAGCGGCGATCGCCCGCCGCGAACCCCGCATAGACTCGCCAACCATGAGCAAGAGCCCGCTGCGCCGCCTGACCGAGGCGGCCTTCCTGACAGCAATGCGGCCGCCCGTCGCACCGCAACTGCTGGCATACCGGCCGCTGGCCAAGCCGATCGAGCTGCGCGGCAAGCGGGTGCTGCTCACCGGTGCGTCCTCGGGTATCGGCGAGGCCGCGGCCGAGCGGTTCGCCGCCGAGGGCGCCACCGTGGTCGCGGTCGCCCGCCGCAAGGACCTGCTCGATGAGGTCGTGGCACGGATCAACGCCGCCGGCGGCCAGGGCATCGCGATTGCGTGCGACCTGTCCGACATGGCGGCCGTCGATGCCCTGGCCGCCGACGTCGAAGACCGGCTGGGCGGGGTGGACATCCTGGTCAACAACGCCGGGCGTTCCATTCGGCGGCCGCTGGCGGAGTCCCTGGACCGCTGGCACGACGTCGAGCGGACCATGA
>NZ_JRMK01000054.1:0-25971 GCF_000972925.1 Mycobacterium sp. UM_Kg1
TTCAGACCACCCTGGCCACCGTTACCACCGGCACCACCAGCACCACCATTGCCACCCGAGACACCCGCACTGGTCGAGGCAGCACCGGCGAAGCCCGCACCCCCCTTACCGCCGGCGCCACCGACGCCGGCGGTACCGTTCACCCCGTTAGCCGCCTGGACGCCGGAGCCGCTGAGGCCGCCGACGCCGGCCTTGCCCGCGTCGCCGCCCGCGCCGCCGTTGCCACCCGCGGTGCCATCCACATGGCTGGCCGTGCCATCGACACCGGTAGCCCCCACCGCACCGGCACCGCCGTTGCCGCCGTTACCGCCGACCCCGCCGGCACCGGCCGCACCGTTGTTGGTGCCCTGCCCGCCGACACCGCCGGTGCCGCCGTTGCCGCCCGCGCCGCCATTGGTGCCGCTGGCACCCGGTGTCGCTCCCGCTACGCCGGCCAGGCCGTTGCCACCCTTACCGCCGGCGCCGCCGTTGCCGCCATCACCCTGTGCGGCCCGGCTGCCGTCGGTCTCCAAACCGCCCAGGCCGCCGTTCCCACCGGCTCCACCGGCGCCGCCGTTGGTGCCGTCGATACGTCCCGTGCTCCCGTTGACGCCGTCAAAGCCCTTGCCGCCGGCGCCACCCTTGCCGCCGAGGCCGGCCGTACCGTCGGTGCCGCCCGCGGCGCTGGTGCCATTACCGCTGTCACCACCGGCACCGCCCTTGCCCGCGTTTCCACCGGCACCGCCGGTCTGACCCGCGATGCCATCGACATGGGTCGCGTTGCCCGCGGCACCGTCGGCCCCCTGGGCGCCGTCGCCGCCGGACCCGCCGTTGCCACCGACACCGCCCGCACCGTGTTGGCCCGCCGCAGATCCGGTACCCCCGACGCCACCGGCACCGCCGGCACCACCGTTGCCGCCGTGCTCGCCTGCTGCACCGGCAGTAGCCCCGTTCAACCCCTCGTAGCCGGCGCCACCGTCGCCGCCGGCACCACCGTTGCCACCCACGCCATCAGCGGCGCGGGTGTTGTCGGCATTGAGGCCACCCCGGCCACCGTTGCCGCCGGCGCCGCCGGCCTGGCCCGCCGTGCCGTCCGGATTCGCCTGCGTTCCGGCGGTCCCGTCTTGTCCGTCCGAGCCGCTGCCGCCGTTGCCGCCCGCACCGGCTACGCCTGACTGGGCGAATGTTCCGTTGGCCTGCTTGCCGCCCACGCCCGCGTCGCCGCCGGCGCCGCCGTCGCCGCCGGCCGTGCCCGATGCGGCGCCGTTGTCTGCGGCAGCGTTGTATCCGGCACCACCGACACCGCCGTTACCGCCCTTACCGGCGACACCGTTGGCGCCGGCAGCCGCGTAGGTGCCGTTGCCCGAGCTTCCGCCCGCGCCGCCGACGCCGGCGTTGCCACCGTTGCCGCCGTTGCCACCGGCCCCGCCGTCGGGGTTGGCGGCGGTTCCGGCCGTGCCCGCGCCCCCGTTGGCGCCGTTGGTGCCGCTCCCGCCGGCACCGCCGATGCCGCCGGTGCCGTGGGCGCCGGCGGTCGAGCCGGTCCCGCCCGCCCCGCCGTCGCCACCAGCACCACCGTTGCCGCCGGACGTGCCGGCCGCTGCGCCGGCAGCCACCGCGTTGAACCCGGCGCCACCCTTGCCGCCGGCACCGCCGTCACCGCCGACACCCGTCGCGGCGCGCGTCGTGCCGTTGGCCTGCAGGCCGCCCTGACCGCCGTTACCACCGGCACCACCGGCGGTGCCGGCGGTGCCGTGCGGGTTTGCGGCTGTGCCCGCGGAGCCCGCTGCGCCGTCCCGGCCGTCGCCGCCGTCACCGCCGACACCGGCCGCCCCCGACGCCGCACGAGTTGCGCCGTCAGCCTGCAGGCCGCCCAGCCCCGCATCACCACCGGCACCGCCGTTGCCACCTGCCGTGCCGGCCGCAGCGGTGTCATCCGACGCCGCGTCGTAGCCCTTACCGCCGGCGCCACCGCTGCCGCCCGTACCGGCCGCGCCGGCGGCACCACTGTCAGCCTGTCCGCCGGCGCCCTGACCGCCGGCTCCACCGCGCCCGGCATCGCCACCATTGCCACCGGCCGCACCGGCGGTGCCGTCAGGGTTCGCTGCAGTGCCGTCCCCACCGTCGGCACCGTCGACGCCGTCGCCGCCCGTGCCGCCGTTGCCGCCGACGCCACCGACACCCAGCGCGCCGACGGAACCGGCAGCGCCCTGCCCCATGAACCAGCCACCCGCTCCACCGGCACCGGCCTGCCCGGCCGCGCCACCGTCGCCGCCTACGCCGCCATTGCCGCCGCTGGTGCCGTCCAGATGGGCGCTCGTACCGTCGGCGCCGTCCGCGCCCAAGCCGCCGGCGCCGCCAGCGCCACCCGTGCCGGCCGCGCCGCCTTTACCGCCCGCACCGAACAGGTAGGCGCCGCGGCCACCGCTGCCGCCGTTGCCTCCGTTGCCGCCATTGCCGCCATTGCCGCCATTGCCGTCGCCGCCGTTGGCGAAGCTGCCGTCCGCGCCCGCAGTGCCGGCCAAACCGTCACCGCCGGCGCCGCCGGCTCCGGCTGCGCTGAACACGCCCCACAGCGCAGCGTCGCCACCGGCGCCACCCTTGCCGCCGGCTGCGCCCGGGTCGACCGCGGTACCACCGGCACCACCGGCGCCACCATTGCTGAACCAGGAGAACGTCCCGGCGCTGCCGCCGTTGCCGCCGTCGCCGCCGTTGATGCCGTTACCACCGGCGCCACCATTGCTCCACCAGCCGAACAGGCTGCCGTCGCCACCGGCGCCACCGATGAAACCGTCACCGCCGGCACCACCGTTGCTGAACGCCGAGAACCAGCCGACGCCACCACCGTCGCCACCGAAGCCGCCGGTGCCGTTGCCGCCGTCGCCGCCGCTGCTGAACAGCGCGAAAAGGCCGCCGCTTCCACCGTCACCGCCGTTGTAACCGTCGCCGCCGGCGCCACCGTCGCTGAACCAGGCGAACCACCCGACGCCACCACCGTCGCCACCGTCACCAGCGCCGAAGGCGTCACCACCGGCGCCGCCGCCGCCACCGAACAGACCGCCCTGGCCACCGGCACCGCCGTCGATAAGCCCGTCGATGCCGTCGGCGTTCCAACCCGCGCCACCGGAGCCGTAAATCCACCCGCCGGCCGCGCCGTCCGGGTTTGCGGCGGTGCCGTCGGCACCGTCACCGAACGGCCGCAGCCAGTCGATGTCGGCCCAGTTGAAGGTGGCCCCCGCAGAGCCGGGCAGGTCGAGCGCGTCGGCGCCGATACCGGCCAGGTTCAGCTCGGCCAGCATCGTGTCCCACACGTTGTCCCACACCGTCGGGTCAGCCCACCCGTCGAAGACACCGGCCCAGCTGGTCGGGTCGATGACCACGTCCCAGGCCGCCTGGTCTGCCCAGTTGACGCTCAGATCGGCGACCGCCCCGCCCAGGCTCTCCCCGAACAGGTCGAACCACACGTCTTCGATGTCGGCGTGTGCCGTCGGCGCCGGCGTCCAGGGCCCCAAACCGAACGTCAGGAACGCGCTGATCGCGCTTCCTGCGCCGAGCAGGCGGCTGCGACGACCCTGAGAACGACCCTGACGATGGCGAGCCATATGGCTTTTCCCCTTAACTGACACACAACTTGGGCACAGACAAGAGGGGACGTTAACAGGTATTCCCATCCAGTCAACCGGAGTTCACTCGGATAGACTCGGCGCCAGCACTGCGTCTAGTAAACCGGCGAAACGGTCTGCAAACCTGCATAAGTGCACATTGCGCTCCGCTAAATACGCTCAACTTGGGAACTCCCAGCGGCGATTGGAGGATTTGGAAAACTTCAGCAAACGGCCGGAGAGCTTCACAACGTTTGCTGGCCACTTAGGCTCATGCGGAGCGCCTCGGCATGGCGCTTACGGTGCGCGCCCGCCCACTTGGGCGAGCGCCTCAGGCTGCCGCGGCGGCCATTGCCTGGGACCTCAGGGGGCGCGTGTCGCGGCGGCGGGCCACCGGCCCGCTCGCTCACCCCTCAAACGAAAAAGCACCGGCTGCGCCAATGGCGCAGCCGGTGCTGAACGGGATGACTAACGGATTACTACTGCTCCTGGCAGAGGTCGTCCAAGACGTCGATCTGGCCACGCAGCTGGTCGCGAAGCGGCTGCTGCACCTCGTCGTCGGGGGCATGCCCGGCCAGGTAATTGATGCTCAGCGCCTCGAGGGTGTCGGCCATGTCGCCAGCAGCCTTCGCCAAGTCAGCCGGGGTTCCGGGGTTGGCGTCCAGGCTCTGGTGCAGGTAGGCGCCGCCGGCGAACAGCGAGAGCCGCGCGTTGGTGCCGACGGCCAGGTCACCGGCGAGGTCGCCCGGAACCGGGTTCTGCAGGTTGGTGTTGAACTGGGTGCCCTGCCGCACCACTGCCTGCGCGTTGCAGATCTTGCCCTTGGCTTCGGCACGCTGGTCGTCGGAGAACTTCTGGCCCGTCGACGGGTGGAACCACCCGAGGATGGCCAGCACGATGCCGATCACAGCCAGCGCGAGCGCGGCGATCGTGGGCACCGACAGCGCCGAGGCGGAAGTGGAAGATTGCGGAAAACCCGCGCTCTTGGGCTTGGCGGAGGACGATTCGCTAGGAGAGGTCTCAGGCATTGCGCGATCGTAACGGGACAGGTCCGTTTAGTCACGCCGAATGGGGATCCGGCGCGTTGCCGGTACCCTCATGTGCGATGTTGAGCACCGAGCTGCAGACC
Organism: Mycobacterium sp. UM_Kg1; assembly: GCF_000972925.1. Taxonomy (NCBI): domain Bacteria; kingdom Bacillati; phylum Actinomycetota; class Actinomycetes; order Mycobacteriales; family Mycobacteriaceae; genus Mycobacterium; species Mycobacterium sp. UM_Kg1. The sequence continues at coordinate 4,711 of NZ_JRMK01000054.1, forward strand.
ACACCGCGCCGCCTCACCGGCTGGGGCCGCACCGCGCCCAGCGTGGCGCAGGTCTTGTCGACCCCGGACGTCGAGCTCATCGCCGGCGCCGTGGCCCGCGCGGCCGAGCAACGTGGCCGTGGCGTGATCGCCCGCGGCCTGGGCCGCTCGTACGGGGACAACGCTCAAAACGGCGGCGGCCTGGTGATCGACATGACCGCGCTCAACCGGATCCACTCGATCTCGGCGGATCGCGGCATCGTCGACGTCGACGGCGGCGTGAGCCTGGACCAGTTGATGAAGGCCGCCCTGCCCTTCGGCTTGTGGGTGCCGGTGCTGCCGGGAACCCGGCAGGTCACCATCGGCGGGGCGATCGCCTGCGACATCCACGGCAAGAACCACCACAGCGAAGGCAGCTTCGGCAATCATGTGCGGTCCATCGAGCTGCTGACCGCCGACGGTTCGGTGCGCCACCTGGAACCGGACAGCACCGACAAAGAGACCGCCGCACTGTTTTGGGCCACTGTCGGCGGCAACGGTCTGACCGGCATAATTCTGCGCGCCACCATCGCCATGACACCCACCGAGACGGCGTACTTCATCAACGACGGCGACAACACCAGCACGCTGGACGAGACCATCGCCTTCCACAGCGACGGCAGCGAAGCTAACTACACCTATTCCAGTGCCTGGTTCGACGCGATCAGCCCGCCGCCGAAACTGGGTCGCGCCACCATTACCCGTGGGCGCCTGGCCCTGCGCGACGAACTGCCCAAGAAGCTGGCGCGCAACCCGCTGAAGTTCGACGCTCCGCAGTTGATGACCGTGCCCGACATCTTCCCCAACGGGCTGATGAACAAGTTGAGTCTGAGCACCATCGGCGAGCTGTACTACCGCCGCGGCGGCCACTACCGCGGCAAGGTGCAGAACCTGACGCAGTTCTATCACCCGCTGGACCTGCTGGGTGAGTGGAACCGGGGCTACGGTTCGGCCGGCTTCGCCCAGTACCAGTTCCTGGTGCCCACCGAGGCCGTCGAGGAGTTCAAGAGCATCATCGTCGACATCCAGGCCAGCGGGCACTACTCGGCGCTGAACGTGTTCAAGCTGTTCGGCCCGGCCAACGCCGCACCGCTGAGCTTCCCGATGCCCGGCTGGAACGTGTGCCTGGACTTCCCCATGAAACCCGGCCTCAACGAGCTGCTCAACGAGCTCGACCAGCGGGTGCTGGAATTCGGCGGGCGGCTCTACACCGCCAAGGACTCCCGCACCACCGCGGAGAACTTCCACGCCATGTACCCCCGCATCGACGAGTGGATCGCGGTGCGCCGCAAGGTGGATCCCGACGGGGTCTTCGCCTCCGATATGGCCCGACGTTTGGAGCTGCTGTAGATGGTGTTCGACGCGACCGGTAATCCCCAGTCGATTCTGCTGCTGGGCGGCACCTCCGAGATCGGCCTGGCGATCTGTGCGCGCTACCTGCGCAACGCCTCGGCGTCCGTGGTGCTGGCCTGCCTGCCCGGCGACCCGGGCCGGGAAGGGGCGAAAGCGCAGCTGGAGGCCGCCGGCGCGAAGTCGGTGCGGATCGTCGACTTCGACGCGCTGGACACCGGCAGCCATCCGGCGATGATCGACGCCGCCTTCAGCGACGGCGACATCGACGTGGCGGTGGTTGCCTTCGGCATGGACGCCGACGCCGAGGAGCTGTGGCACAACCAGGCCAAGGCTGTGCAGGTCGCCGAGATCAACTACACCGCAGCGGTTTCGGTGGGTGTGCTGCTCGCGGGCAAGATGAGCGCCCAGGGCTTCGGGCAGATCATCGCGATGAGCTCGGTGGCCGGTGAGCGGGTCCGCCGGACCAACTTCGTCTACGGGTCCACCAAAGCCGGCCTGGACGGTTTCTACCTGGGCCTGGGCGACGCGCTCCGCGAAGACGGGGTGCGGGTGCTGGTGATCCGCCCCGGGCAGGTGCGCACCCGGTTCTCCGCGCACGTCAAGGAAGCCCCGCTGACCGTCGACAAAGAAGACGTCGCCGAACTGGCGGTGACCGCGGCGGCGAAGGGCAAGGAAATCGTCTGGGCGCCAGGGGCGTTCCGCTACGTCATGATGGTGCTGCGGCACGTTCCGCGGGCGATCTTCCGCCGGCTGCCCATCTGATGCGCACCGCGCTGACCACCGTCGGTCAGATGATGCTGGCCGCCGCGGTGGCCGTCGTCGTCGCGGTGGTCGCGCTGACGGCGATCGCGCGGGTGCAGTGGCCGGCGTATCCGTCGTCGAACCAACTGCACGCCCTGACCACGGTGGGGCAGGTCGGCTGCCTGGCCGGGCTGGGCGTGGCGGCATGGTTGTGGCGGCGTGGCCGTCAGGCGTTGGCCTGGCTGGCCGCGGTGGTCTTCGTCTCGGCGTTCTCGGTGGTGACCCTGGCGATGCCGCTGGGCGCCACCAAGCTCTACCTGTTCGGGATCTCGGTGGACCAGCAGTTCCGCACCGAATACCTGACCCGGCTGGCCGACAGCCCGCGGCTGCACGACATGACCTACCTGGGGCTGCCGCCCTATTACCCGCCGGGCTGGTTCTGGCTCGGCGGACGCGCCGCGGCCCTCACCGGCACGCCGGCCTGGGAGATGTACAAGCCGTGGGCGATCACCTCGATGGCCCTCGCCGCCGCCGTGGCCCTGGTGCTGTGGAACAAGATGGTCCGCTTCGAGTACGCGCTGCTGGTCACCATCGCCGGAACCGCGGTGACACTGGCCTACAGCTCGCCGGAGCCCTACGCGGCCATGATCACCCTGCTGGCGCCCCCGGTGCTGATCCTGGCCTGGTCGGGACTGCGCGCGGCCGGCCGGGGCTGGGCGGCGCTGGCCGGTACCGGTGTCTTCCTGGGTTTCGCCGCCACCTTCTACACCCTGCTGGTGGCCTACAGCGCCTTCACGGTGACGTTGATGGCGGTGCTGGTGGCGGGCTCGCGCGCGGTCCGGCGTGCCGGCCTTCGCGCCACACTGGAACCGCTGGCCCGGCTGGCGGTGATCGGCGTGGTCGCCGCGGCCATCGCCTCGATCACCTGGACGCCCTACCTGCTGACGGCGCTGCATCATCCGATCGGCGAGACCCGCGGCGCCCTGCACTACCTGCCCCGCGACGGCGCCGAGCTGAGCTTCCCGATGCTGCAGTTCACCCTGCTTGGGGCGCTGTGCCTGCTGGGCACCCTGTGGCTGGTGGTCCGCGCCACCTCCTCGACCCGGGCCGGTGCGCTGGCGATCGGCGTCGTCGGCGTCTACCTGTGGTCCTTGCTGTCGATGCTGGCCACCCTGGCGCGCACCACGCTGCTGAGCTTCCGATTGCAGCCGACGCTGACGGTGCTGCTGGCCACCGCCGGGGTCTTCGGCTTCATCGAGGGCGCCCGCGCGCTCGCCGGGGCCGCCCGCGGCTGGCACCGGATCGTCTACCCGGCGGCGACGGCGGTGGGCGTGGCCGGCGCCCTCGCGTTCAGCCAGGACATCCCCGAGGTGCTGCGGCCCGACATCACCGTCGCCTACACCGACACCGACGGCCACGGCGAGCGCGGCGACCGCAGACCGCCGGGCGCGGCGAAGTACTACGAGGCCGTCGACGCCGCCATCACCGCGGCCACCGGTAAGCCGCGGGACCAGACGGTGGTGCTCACCGCCGACTACAGCTTCTTGTCCTACTACCCCTACTGGGGGTTCCAGGGCCTGACCCCGCACTACGCCAACCCGCTGGCCCAGTTCGCCGCGCGCGCCGCCGCGATCGAAGCCTGGTCCAAGCTGGAGACGGCCGAGCAGTTCACCCGCGCACTCGACGACTTGCCGTGGCCGGCGCCCACCGTGTTCCTGATGCGGCCCGGTGCCGGTGACACCTACACCCTGCGGCTGGCCAAAGACGTCTACCCCAACCATCCCAACGTGCGGCGCTACACCGTGGAGCTCGACGCGGCACTGTTCTCCGGCCCGCAGTTCCGCGTGCAGGAGATCGGTCCGTTTGTGCTTGCCATCCGCACCTGACAAGCGCCGCCGAACGCCCCGATAGCATCTGCTCCGTGACCGATACGCGCGCCGACTACCGGATCGCTCGGGCCGTCGCCGTCGTCGCCGGCGTGCTGGGCAGCCTTCTGGCCATCCTGACCCCGTTGTTACCGGTCAAACAGACCACCGCAGAACTCAACTGGCCGCAGAACGGCGTGCTGAGCAGTGTGCAGGCTCCGCTGATCAGCTACGTGGCGACCGACCTGGACATCAGCGTGCCGTGCCAGGCGGCGGCCGGCCTCACCCCGAGCAAGTCGGTGCTGCTGTCCACGGTGCCCAAGCAGGCGCCCAAGGCCGTCGACCGCGGCCTGCTGATCCAGCGCGTCAACGACGACCTGGTTCTGGTGGTGCGCAACGTGCCGGTGGTGGTGGCGCCGCTGTCGGCGGTGCTCGGCCCGGACTGCCAGAAGCTGACCTTCACCGCGCACGCCGACCGGGTCACCGCCGAGTTCGTCGGCCTCAAGTACGGCCCCAACGCCGAGCATCCCGGCTCACCGCTGACCGGAACCCGCAGCGGCTATGACTTCCGGCCGCAGATCGTCGGCGTCTACACCGATCTGAGCGGGCCGGCGCCGGCCGGGCTGGAATTCTCGGCCACCGTCGACCCCCGCTACTCCAGCGCACCGACCGCCCTCAAACTGGCCGCGATGACCCTGGGGGTGGCGCTGACCATCGCCGCCCTGATCGCCCTGCACGTGCTCGACACCGCCGACGGGATGCGGCACCGGCGCTTCCTGCCGGCCCGCTGGTGGTCGGCCTCGCCGCTGGATGTGCTGGTGACGGCTGTGCTGGTGTGGTGGCACTTCGTGGGCGCCAACACCAGCGACGACGGCTACATCCTGACCATGGCGCGGGTGTCGGAGAACGCCGGCTACATGGCCAACTTCTATCGCTGGTTCGGCACCCCGGAGGCGCCGTTCGGCTGGTACTACGACCTGCTGGCGCTATGGTCACACGTCTCGACCACCAGCATCTGGATGCGTCTGCCCACTCTTGGCATGGCGCTGGCCTGCTGGTGGCTGATCAGCCGCGAAGTCATCCCCCGGCTGGGTCACGCCGTCAAGCACAGTCAGGCGGCGGCGTGGACCGCGGCCGGCATGTTCCTGGCGTTCTGGCTGCCGTTGAACAACGGTCTGCGCCCCGAACCGATCATCGCGCTGGGCATCCTGGCGACCTGGTGCTCGGTGGAGCGGGCGGTGGCCACCAGCCGGCTGCTGCCGCTGGCGATCGCCTGCATCATCGGCGCGATGACGCTGTTCTCCGGCCCCACCGGGATCGCGTCGATCGGCGCCCTGCTGGTGGCGATCGGCCCGCTGCGCACGATCCTGCACCGGCGTTCCAAGCAGTTCGGGCTGGCGCCGCTGTTGGCGCCGATCGCCGCGGCGGTCGGCATCACCGCGATCGTGATCTTCCGCGACCAGACCCTGGCCGGGGAGATCGAGGCCAGCACGCTCAAGTCCGCGGTGGGCCCGAGCCTGGCCTGGTTCGAGGAGCACGTCCGCTACGAGCGGCTTTTCCTGGCCACCCCCGACGGTTCGGTGGCGCGGCGCTTCCCGGTGCTGGCCCTGGCGCTCGCGTTGGCGGTGTCGGTGGCCGTGGCGCTGCGCAAGGGCCGGATTCCCGGTACCGCGGCCGGCCCCAGCCGGCGCATCATCGGGATCACCATCATCTCGTTCATCGCGATGATGTTCACGCCCACCAAGTGGACGCATCACTTCGGCGTGTTCGCCGGCCTGGCCGGGTCGCTGGGCGCGCTGGCCGCCGTCGCGGTGAGCGCCGCGGCCATGCACTCCCGGCGCAACCGGACGCTGTTCACCGCGGTGGTGCTGTTCATCACCGCGCTGTCGTTCGCCAGCGTCAACGGCTGGTGGTACGTCTCCAACTTCGGTGTGCCGTGGTCCAACGCCTTCCCCAAGTGGCATCTGGCCTTCGCCACCATCGGGTTGGCGCTGACGGTGGCCGCCGCGCTGGTGGCCGCGTGGTTCCACTTCAGCAACGGCGCCGAGCGCACACCCCGGTGGACGGCGCTGACCGGTTATCCACTGGCGATCGCCTCCTGGTTGCTGATCGTGTTCGAGGTGGTCTCGCTGACCGCCGCGATGCTCGGCCAGTACCCGGCCTGGACCGTGGGCCGCTCCAACCTGTCCGCCATCCCGGTACTGGGATCGGGGCGGACCTGCGGGCTGGCCGACGACGTGCTGGTGGAGCAGGACCCCACCGCCGGAATGCTCAGCCCCATCGACAGCCCGGTCTCAGAGGCCCTGAGTGCGGGGTACGCGGCCGGGTTCATGCCCAACGGGATCCCCGACGACGTCTCGGCCGACCAGGTGATCGGTCCGCCCGGCCTGGGCCGGCTGGCCGACGACGACGCGCAGGTCGCCGGCGGGGAGGCCGGTACCGAGGGCGGCACCACCGCGGCCGAGGGCGTCAACGGGTCCCGGGCGCGGCTGCCCTACAAGCTCGACCCCGCCCGGGTGCCGGTGCTCGGCAGCTGGCGGCCCGGCCTTCAGGTGCCCGCGCTGCTGCGGTCGGCCTGGTACCGGCTGCCCGCCGACCGGGCCGGCGCGGGGCCGCTGCTGGTGGTGGCGGCGGCGGGCCGCTTCGACCGCGGCGAGGTCACCGCGCAGTGGGCCACCGAGGCCGGCGCCGCCAACGACAAGCCGGGCGGCACCGTGCAGTTCGGGGACATCGGTGCGGTTCCGGCATGGCGCAATCTGCGTGCGCCCATGTCGTCGATCCCCGCCGAGGCCACCCGTATCCGGCTGGTGGTCCGCGACGACGACCTGGCTCCGCAGCACTGGATCGCGGTGACACCGCCGCGCATCCCGCAGCTGAGCACCCTGCAGGAAGTGGTGGGCTCGGCGGACCCGGTGCTGCTGGACTGGCTGGTGGGCCTGGCGTTCCCCTGCCAGCGCCCGTTCGGTCACCAGAACGGGGTGACCGAGGTGCCCAAGTGGCGGATCCTGCCGGACCGCTTCGGCGCCGAGGCGAACTCACCGGTGATGGACAACAACGGTGGCGGCCCCTTGGGCATCACCGAGCTGCTGGTGCGTGCGACCACGGTGCCCAGTTATCTGAACCACGACTGGTTCCGCGACTGGGGCGCCCTGCAGCAGTTGACGCCGTACTATCCCGCGGCCACACCGGCGCAGCTGGAACTGGGAACCGCGGTGCGCTCCGGGCTGTGGAGCCCGGCCCCGCTGCGGCACTGAGCGCGGTTGCGGCGCCCACCGTCCGCGGTTGCGGCGCCCACCGTCCGCGGTTGCCGGCGCCTACCGTCCGCGGTTGCCGGCGCCTACCGCCCTGGGACCCGTCCTGGGACGCCCCTCGAGTCCCGTGGGTTTCGGCGGCCGCACAGGCACCACTGGCCACTCGGCCGCGGGTATGTGGTGAGTGCCCGCCTCTGAGCGACAACGGCGGCTGCTGTCGGACCGCGTTGTCATCGTTGTGGCATGACGAACACCACGCCGCTGCGCGGCATTGAGCTGCGCTACGTACTGACCCACTACCTGCACCATCACGGCACGTGCAGCATCACCGAACTGGCTGCGGAGCTGGCCTCGCGGGGCTTCTGCGTCCAGGGGCGGCCGTCCAAGGCGATCTCGGACGCGCTGCGCTGGGAGCGGGATCGGGGCCGCGTGTTCCGGCGCGGCCGGGGCCGCTACGGGCCGGCATCGATGCCACGCGCGACCGAGTACCGGATACACCAGCGGGTGATGGCGCTGCGGGACGCGGCCACCGAACAAAGCCCACCTCCATAACCCGGGCATAACCCGACATAACGTGGGTTGTCGCGCAGAGGCGGGCAACAATCACATATATCCGGGCCGCGCGCGCGAGCGCCGGACGGCCCGGATTCCCCACCAGCCGGGCGGGACGGGGTGCCCGGCATGGCGGACGGCGTCGCATAGCATCAGGGCTCGTGTCCTCCACCCACGATCAGCCCCAGCGGCGCTATCGGATTGCACGGCTGATCGCAGTGCTCGCCGGCGTCAGCGGCGTGCTGCTGTGCGGCATCACACCGCTGCTCCCGGTCAAACAGACCACCGCCACGATCGCCTGGCCGCAGGGCGTCGACGCCGACGGCTACGTCTCCGACGTCACCGCTCCCCTGGTCTCCGGCGCGCCCCGCAGCCTGGACATCACCATCCCGTGCTCGGCGATCGCCACCCTGGGCGCCAACGGCGGCCTGGTGCTGTCCACGGTGCCCGCCGGCGGAGTCGACGCCACCGCGCACGGCCTGTTCGTGCGGGCCAACAAGACGACCGTGACCGCGGCCTACCGCGACCATGTGGCCGCGGCCGTCCCCCGCGACAAGATCGCCGACTGCAGCGAAGTGCACCTGTGGGCCGACGCCGGCGGGGTGGGGGCGGACTTCGTCGGCATCCCCGGCGCCGCCGGCACCCTTCCCGGCGAGAACAAGCCGCAGATCGGCGGCATCTTCACCGAGCTGGAGGTGGGCCCACAGCCCGGGTTGCACGCGCGTATCGACATCGACACCCGCTTCATCACCTCGCCCACCGTTGCGAAAGCCGGCGTAATGACGCTGGGACTGCTGGCGGTGCTGGCGTCGATCATCGCGCTGGGTGTGCTGGACCGGCGCGCGGGCCATCGCACGCCACGCAGCTGGCGACGCTGGTTCAAGGCCAGTCCCATCACCTGGCTGGCCGATGCGGGGGTGCTGGCGGCGTTGGCCCTCTGGCACGTCATCGGCGCCATCTCCAGCGACGACGGCTACAACCTGACCATGGCGCGCAACGTCGCGCACGCCGGCTACGTCGCCAACTACTACCGTTTCTTCGGCGCCAGCGAGGCCCCGTTCGACTGGTATCCGGCGCTGCTGGGACAGCTGAGCACGGTGAGCACCGCCGGGGTGTGGATGCGGCTGCCCGCCACCGCCGCGGCGATGGCCTGCTGGCTGATCATCAGCCGGCTGATCCTGCCCCGGCTGGGCCGCCTGTCGGGTAACCGGGTGGCGGTGCTCACCGCCGCGATGATGTTCCTGGCGGCCTGGATGCCGTTCAACAACGGCCTGCGCCCGGAGCCGCTGATCGCGCTGGGCACCCTGGTGGTCTGGATTCTGGTGGAGCGCACCATCGCCACCCGCCGGCTGGTTCCCGCGGCCTGGGCCACCGTGGTGGCGGTCTTCACCGTGACGCTGGCCCCGCACGGCTTGATCGCCCTGGCCCCGCTGCTGACCGGTTCCCGCGCGATCGAAACGGTGATCCGCCGGCGCCGCGCCGAGGACGGCCTGGCCGCGCCACTGGCGGTGCTGGCCGCGGCGGCGTCGGTGATCGCCGTGGTGGTGTGCCGGTCGCAGACCCTGGCCACGGTCGCGGAGTCGGCCCGGATCAAATACGTCGTCGGCCCGACCATCGCCTGGTACCAGGAGTTCCTGCGCTACTACTTCCTGACCGTCGAGGAGAACGTCGACGCCTCAATGACGCGCCGGTTCGCCGTACTGGTGCTGCTGTTCTGCATGCTTGCCATGCTGGTGATCCTGCTGCGCCGCGGGCGAATCAGCGGCGTCGCCGGCGGTCCGGCCTGGCGGCTGATCGGCTCGACAGCGGTGGGCCTGCTGCTGCTGACCTTCACCCCGACCAAGTGGGCGGTGCAGTTCGGCGCGTTCGCCGGGCTGGCGGGGGCCCTGGCGGCCTTGACCGCCTTCACCTACGCCCGGGTCGGCCTGCACAGCCGACGCAACATGACCCTGTACGTGACGGCACTGCTGTTCCTGGTGGCCATCGCGACATCGGGGGTCAACGGCTGGTTCTACGTGGGCGGCTACGGCGTGCCGTGGTTCGACATTCCGCCGGTGATCGCCAGCCGCCCGGTCACCTCCATGTTCCTGACGGCCTCGATCGCCACCGGTCTGCTGGCCGGCTGGCAGCACTTCCGGTTGGACTACGCCGGCCACACCGAGGTCACCGCCAACCGGCGCAACCGGATTCTGGCCTCCACCCCGCTGCTGGTGGTCGCCAGCCTGATGGTGCTGCTGATGGTCGGCTCGATGGCCAAGGCCGCCGCCGGGCGCTACCCGGCCTACACCACCGCCAAGGCCAACGCCGAGGCCGTACTCGCCGGCGTCCGCGGCCAGACCAGCTGCGGCATGGCCGACGACGTGCTGGCCGAACCGGACACCAACGCCGGACTGCTGCAACCCGTGGACGGCCAGGACTACGGCGAGCTCGGCCCGCTCGGCGGCTCCGACCCCTACGGATTCGACCCCAACGCCGTCGACGAGGACCTCACCTCCCTGGCTGTGATCGCCAAGCCCGGCGTGCCCAACGCCGACGCCTCACCCAACAAGCCCAGCGCCAACCAGAGCGATGCGGCCGGCACCGCCGGCGGCAAGATCCCCGACGACGCCCCGGACGGGGTGAACGGGTCCCGGGTGGCGCTGCCGTTCGGCCTGGACCCGGCGGTCACGCCGGTGCTGGGCTCCTACGGCGAACAGGTCGCCGCGCACGCCACCTCGGTCTGGTACCGCCTGCCCGAGCCCGACCCGTCGACCAACCGGGCGCCCATCGTCGTCGTCACCGCCGCCGGCGCCATCTGGTCGCACGGCGAGGACGGCAAGCTCGACTACGGCCAGCCGCTGAAGCTGGAGTGGGGCGCCAGCGCGCCCGACGGCACCTTCCGGGCGCTGGGGCAGGTGGAGCCCATCGACATCGGGCCGCAGAACTCCTGGCGCAACCTGCGTTTCCCGTTGGCGTGGGCGCCGCCGGGCACCGATGTGGTGCGCATCGTGGCCAACGACCCGAACCTGTCCACCGAGCAGTGGATCGCCTTCACTCCCCCGCGGGTGCCGGTGGTGCAGACCATCACCGAGTTGATGGGCTCGCAGACCCCGGTGCTGATGGACATCGCGGTGGCGGCGAACTTCCCCTGCCAGCGGCCGTTCACCGAACACCTGGGAGTCGCCGAACTGCCGGAGTACCGGATCATGCCGGATCACAAGCAGACCGCGGCGTCGTCCAATCTGTGGCAGTCGGCCGAGGACGGCGGACCGTTCCTGATCACCCAGGCCATGCTGTGGACCACCACCGTCCCGACCTACCTGCGCAATGACTGGTATCGCGACTGGGGTGCGGTGGAGGCCTATCACCGCCTGATCCCCGCCAAAGCCGCGCCCGACGCCGTCATCGACCAGGGCACCGTCACCGTTACCGGCTGGAGCCGGCCCGGACCGATTCGAGCACTGCCATGACCGCGCCCGTGACCGACCGTGACCTCACACTGACCCGCTGGGTGGCCGTCGTCGCCGGCCTCGTGGGCTTCCTGCTGTCGGTGGCCACGCCGCTGCTGCCGGTGGTGCAGACCACCGCGACGCTGAACTGGCCGCAGCACGGCGAGTTGAGCAGTGTCACCGCACCGCTGATCTCCCAGACGCCGCTGTCGCTGACGGTGAAGGCGCCGTGTGCACTGGTGCGCCAGTTGCCCGCCGAGGGCGGCACCCTGGTGTCGACCGCGCCGGCCAAGGGCAAGGACGCCGCGCTCAACGGGCTGTTCATCACCGTCACCGAGAAGCGGGTGGACGTCACCGACCGCAACGTGGTGCTGGCGACCGCACCCCGCGCCAAGGTCGAGGGCCCCGACTGCACCGATATCGAGGTCACCTCGTCGCACGACGGGACGTTCGCCACCATCGGCGGCATCACGCAGCGGTACGGCTGGGCGGACCCGAACCTGCGCCCGCAGATCGTCGGGGTGTTCACCGACCTGACCGGTCCGGCTCCGGACGGGCTGTCGCTGACCGCCGACATCGACACCCGGTTCTCCACCAAACCGACGGTGCTCAAGCGGATCGCGATCTTCGCGGCGATCCTCGCCACGGTGATCGCGGTGCTGGCGCTGTGGCGCCTGGACCGGCTCGACGGGCACCGGATGCACCGGCTGATCCCGAGCCGGTGGCGGTTCTTCTCCCTGGCCGACGTGGCGGTCGTGTTCGGGTTCGTCCTGTGGTACGTGATCGGCGCGAACTCCTCCGACGACGGCTACATCCTGGGGATGGCCCGGGTAGCCGATCACGCCGGCTACATGAGCAACTACTTCCGCTGGTTCGGCAGCCCCGAAGACCCGTTCGGCTGGTACTACAACCTGCTGGCGCTGATGACGCACGTCTCCGACGCCAGCATCTGGATCCGGCTGCCGGATCTGGTGGCCGGGCTGGTGTGCTGGCTGCTGCTCAGCCGCGAGGTGCTGCCCCGGTTCGGTCCGGCGGTGGCGGCCAGCAAGCCCGCGCTGTGGGCCGCCGGGATGGTGCTGCTGGCGGCGTGGATGCCGTTCAACAACGGTCTGCGCCCCGAGGGGATCATCGCCGTCGGTGCGCTGATCACCTGGGTGCTGGTGGAGCGGGCGATCATCTCCAGCAGGCTGACGCCGGCGGCGCTGGCCATCATCTGCGCGGCGTTCACGCTGGGGATTCAGCCCACCGGTTTGATCGCGGTGGCCGCACTGCTGGCCGGTGGCCGGCCGCTGCTGCGGATTCTGGTGCGCCGGCACCGTCTGGTGGGCACCTGGCCGCTGGTGGCGCCGCTGCTGGCCGCCGGCGCGGTGATCTTGACGGTGGTCTTCGCCGACCAGACGGTGCGGGCGGTCTTGGAGGCCACCCGGGTGCGCACCGCGATCGGGCCCAGCCAGGCCTGGTACACCGAGAACCTGCGCTACTACTACCTGATTCTGCCGACGGTCGACGGCTCGCTGTCGCGGCGATTCGGGTTCTTGATCTGTGCGCTGTGCCTGTTCACCGCCATGTTCATCATGTTGCGGCGCAAGCGGATCGCCAGGGTGGCCAGCGGTCCGGTGTGGCGGTTGATGGGCGTGATCCTGGCGACCATGTTCTCGCTGATGTTCGCCCCCACCAAGTGGGTGCACCACTTCGGGCTGTTCGCCGCGGTGGCCGGCGCCATGGCGGCATTGACCACGGTGCTGGTCTCCCGACAAGTGGTCAGGTGGTCGCGTAACCGCATGGCGTTCGCCGCAGCGGTGTTGTTCATCATGGCGTTGTGTTTCGCCACCACCAACGGCTGGTGGTATGTCTCCAGCTACGGCGTTCCGTTCAACGCCGACATGCCGCGAATCGGTGGGATCACCGTCAGCACAATCTTGTTCGCCATGTTCGCTGTCGCAGCCGGGTGGGCCGCCTGGCTGCACTTCGCTCCCCGTGATCGTGGCGAGGGCCGGCTGGCCCGGGCGCTGACCGCCGCCCCGGTGCCGCTGGCAGCCGGTTTCATGGTGTGCGTCTTCATCGCCTCGATGGTGGCCGGGATCATCCGCGAATACCCGACCTACTCCAACGGCCTGGCCAACGTGCGGGCGTTCGTGGGCGGCTGCGGGCTGGCCGACAACGTGCTGGTCGAGCCGGACACCAACGACGGCGCGCTCACACCGCTGCCGGGCCGGTACGGCGAGCTGGGACCGTTGGGCGGCACCGACCCGGTCGGTTTCACCGCCAACGGGGTGCCGGAGAAGGTGGTGGCCGAGGCGCTGCGGATGCCGATCACCCAGCCCGGCACCGACTACGACTGGGATGCCCCCAAGAAGCTGAAGAAGCCCGGCATCAACGGCTCGACGGTGCCGCTGCCCTACGGCCTGGACCCGGCGCGGATTCCGTTGGCGGGCAGCTACAGCACCGACGGCCAGCAGGAGAGTCGTCTGACGTCGGCCTGGTACACCCTTCCCCCGGCCGACGACGCGCACCCGTTGGTGGCGGTGACCGCCGCGGGCACCATCGCCGGCAACAGTGTGCTCAAGGGCTACACCACCGGACAGGACGTACAGCTGGAGTACGGCGTTCCCGGTCCCGACGGCGCTCCGGTGGCCGCCGGCCGGCTGGTGCCCTACGACCTGTTCGGGGAGTGGCCCCGGATGTGGCGCAACCTGCGCTACCCGCGCTCGCAGATCCCGTCGGACGCCACCGCGGTGCGCATTGTGGCCGTGGACAAGTCGCTGAATCCGCGGGATTGGATCGCCTTCACCCCACCGCGGCTGCCCGAGGTGAAGACCATTCAGGAGTACATCGGCTCCGACAAGCCGGTGCTGCTGGACTGGGCGGTGGGCCTGGCCTTCCCGTGCCAGCACCCGATGCTGCACGCCAACGGCGTCACCGAGGTGCCGGAGTACCGGATCACCCCGGACTACAACGCCAAGAAGCAGGACACCGACACCTGGCAGGACGGGGTGAACGGGGGGCTGCTCGGGATCTCCGACATGCTGCTGCGCGCACACGTGATGGCCACCTACCTCAACTACGACTGGGGCCGGGACTGGGGTTCGCTGCGTCAGTTCGACGTGATCACCCCGGCCACCCCGGCGGAGCTCGAGTTGGGCAGCGCCACACGTTCGGGCTGGTGGTCACCCGGCGAGATCCGGATCAAGCCTTAGTATCAGCCGCTGGCGGTGAGCGGGGGAAGCCCTGCGGCCGGAGATCCGGCCAGCTTCTCCCACTCGTGGTCGGGGCGTACTCGGGGAACGCCGGTGCCGCGCAGTGAAAACCCTGCCGTCTCCGGCAGGAACCGCAAGACCCCGAGGCCGATCACCGCGGCGATCGCGAGATACGCCGCGGGGAACAACTGCCATTCGGTGCGTTCGATCACCGCGTCGGCCAACACCGGCGCGGTGCCGCCGAACATCGCCACGGCCGCGTTGTCGGCGACGGCGAACCCCGCATAGCGCACCTGGGTGGGGAACAACGCCGGAAACGTCGCCGCCACGGTCGCCATCGGCCCCGCGCACAGCACACTGAGCACCGTGTATGCCACCAGGGCATAGGCGAATCCCTGGCCCATGAGCCAGTACATCGGCAGCGCCAGCACCGCGAAGCCCAGCAGCGAGGCCCGCCAAAGCGGCTTGCGGCCGATCCGGTCCGACCACGCCCCCGCGAGGGGGATGCAGGCCATCGTGGCCAACTCCCCCACCAGGATCACCGCGGTTCTGCTCGGCCCGTCGAGGCCGACGGTGGCGTACAGGTAGGTCGGCTGGTAGGTCACCAGGGTATAGTCGATGATGTTGAGCACCACCAGCAGCGCGAACGCCACCAGGATCGGCCGGGTGTAGTGGGTGAGCAGGTCCACCAGGCGTCCCCAGGCCGACCCGGTGATCGCATCATGCGCCGCGCACTCGGCGAACACCGGCGTCTCCGGCATCCGGGTGCGCAAGACGATGCCCAGCACGCCCAGCGGCAGTGCCACCAAGAACGGGATGCGCCAACCCCACGCTGCCATCTGCTCGTGGGTCAGCAGCGACTCGAGTGTCAGCACGACGGCACTGCCGAGAACGAAGCCGCCGACCGCGCCGAACTCCAGGAAGCTGCCGTAGAACCCGCGTTTGTCGTCGGGGGCGCTCTCGGCCATAAACGTGGCGGCGCCGCCGTATTCGCCGCCCGTGGAGAAGCCCTGCACCACGCGCAGGGCGATCAGCAGTATCGGCGCCCACCAACCGGCCACGGCATAGGTGGGCAGGACACCGATCAACGTCGTCGCCACCGCGATCAGCGCAATCGTGGCGATCAGGGCCGACTTGCGTCCGAAGCGGTCTCCGATCGGGCCCCAGACCATGCCGCCCAGCGGCCGGAGCACAAAGGAGACCGCGAAACCGAGCATGGTGCCCAGGTTGCCCAGCGCGTCCGGAAAGAACGCCTCGGTCAGGTAGGTCGCCACCACGGCGTAGACACCGTAGTCATACCATTCGGTCGCGTTGCCGATCGCCGATGCCGCGATGGCTTTGCGCATCAGCCGGTCATGTTCATCGGGAGTGCCGGACCAGTTCGGTGCGGCCGGTTCCGGTTCGCGCGGGCGCAGCAGACTCACCACGCCTCACCGCAAGGAAACACGCCGTCCCCCTGTCCAGGCCGCCGACGATTCGCGCGGCGATCCGCGAACCGAAAATCGCCCTCCGGCCGGCAGAGGGGTAATCTCGGCGACTGCCCATGCATGGGACCACCTGGTAGCAACCATAATTGGTTTCACGGCGAAGTGGCCGGTGTTGGGGGTAAGCGTTACACAACGCTTACGTCAGCGAGACCGCCGTGGCCAGCACTACCGGGGTTGCCGGCTAAAGTTACGTCGGATTGTCGGCGCGGGCTCTTGGGGTTGCGGCCCGCCAACGTTGTACACGTGGTGACGCCCCTGTTGTAAGGTGCGTCCGTGGGCAAGACGAACATCGCCGTGATCGAGCTCCGCCGCTTCTAGCGGCGGAGAGCGGACACTCAATAGTTCCGCCGCTTTCAGCACCTCAGTTGCTGGGCGGCGTTGTAGCGCTGCCCGGGCACCCCACTACTGCCCGGAGTTAATAACCATGCCTACCTTCCGTGCTGGCCGCCACGAACTCGGCCAGAATTTCCTCACAGACCGCAAAGCCATCGCCACGATCGTCGACCTCGTTTCCCGAACAGATGGACCAATCATCGAAATCGGTTGCGGTAGTGGGGCTCTGACACTTCCTATGCAGTCCCTGCGTCGTCCGATCACCGGGATCGAGATTGATCCACACCATGCCGACGCGCTACAGCGCCGCGTCGGCCCGAGCACGAAGATCGTGCGGACCGACTTCCTGCGCTACCGGCTCCCGCGAACGCCCCACGCCCTCGTGGGGAGCCTGCCGTTCCACCAGACCACGGCGATATTGCGGCGCATCCTGCACGCCGAACACTGGACAGCAGCAGTCCTGCTGGTGCAGTGGGAGGTCGCACGCCGTCGCGCGGCAGTCGGAGGGGCGACAATGATGACCGCGCAGTGGTGGCCGTGGTACGACTTCGCGCTGGCTGGCCGCGTTCCCGCATCGGCGTTCAGGCCCCGACCCGGAGTCGATGGCGGGCTGATGACCATCGCACGCCGCACCGCGCCACTCGTCGACGTCGCGCACCGCCGCCGATACAGCGCCTTTGTCCACACCGTCTTCACGAGCAAAGGCCACGGGCTGCACCAGATTTTGCCGCGAGTGGCCGGCGCACCGGCACAGGCGGAGGTCAAAAGGTGGCTCGGAGTCCAACGCCTTCGCGGTACACCGCTTCCGCGTGATCTCTCCGCCGAACAGTGGTCTGAACTCTTCGCCATTGTCGACCGGTTCTCGGCACCGGTGGACCATGAGCGTGGCGGGCTCGGGCGATGAGTCACCCACGAGACGAGTACGCCCGCGCCTCAACACGCAGCGTCCGAGGCGCTGGCTGCTAGCCCTGGGCCTCCCAGTAGGCGGGATCCAGGTACTGGCCCACCAGAGATTCCCACAACATGTTCGTCAGTCCCTGGAGCATGGCCTGCGGGTCGGCCCCGTCGGCCAGGCCCACGCCGTCCCCGGCCGCCAGCAGCAGGTCCAGCGCCGGGTTGTCCACCATGTCGGTCACCACATACGTCGACGGGTCGAAGATCGCGTCCACGAAGTTGTTCCAGCCGGTCTGCGCCGCCGCCGCCAGCGCGGAGCTGAGCCCGTTCCAATCGACGATCTGCGGGTCCACTGTGACCATCGTGGGCTGGTCGGCGGGGCCGTCGTTCCACCCGTGCTCGATGTTCCCGTAGCCGAGGTTCACCAGAATCCGCATGGTCGGTTCCATCAACTCGTACAGCGGCTTTCCGGTGATCGGAACGAACAGCAGCGGCCACAGCAGGGGAAGGTATTCGCTTTCGATCACGTAGGAGCTGATCAGGCTGTCCGGACTGGACTCCAGCAGCGTCGCCCCGGCGATCTGCTCGGGTGTCAGGCCCAGGTAGCTGACGTGCTGGACGAATGTGCCCATGACGGCGTTGAGGAAGGCGAAGATGTTGCCGGCGTAACGCGGAAAGTCGGCGTAGCCGTCATATTCCAGGGTGTAAATGCTGGTGGGGTAGAGATCACTGGGCGTCGGGTTGCCCAGCGTGACCTGGCTCTGCCCCATGAGTTCGGCGAGCTCGGGCATGTTCTCGAAGCCGACCAGCATGCCGCCGTTGGGGTTGGCCGAGTTTCCGATCAGCACGAAGTGCACCGCAGAGCTCGGCACGTCTGCCTCGGCCAGTTGTTGCATCGCCAACGTCGCCAGGGCAGCGCTCTGCGAGTAGCCGAACACCGTGACCGGGTTGTCGGCGTCCACTTCACCACTCTCGATCAGGCCCAGCACCTTTTCGACGAGGATCTGCGCGCCTTCGGCCAACGAGGAGTCCAGCAGGTAGGGCTCCTGGGGCGTGGTCAAAACCTGAAGCTGACCGGCAAAGCCGTTGGGCTGCAGGAAGAGCTCATTGACCGTCTCCGCGAACTGCGGACTCGGTGTGGGGATCATGCTCGGACCCATGATCAAGGCGATGCCGGAGTCAGCGAGCGGACCGCCTGCGACGGCCGACAGCAACACGTCGGCGTGACCGGCAGCCGAAGCCGCCGACGCCAGCGGGGGTGTGGCGGTCATACCCGCGACCAGGGCGGCGGCGGCCAGGGCGGCTCGAACACCAGGCTGACGGTGGCTGGACCGTGCCGTAACTGCTTCAAACATCCAGACTTCCTCGCCGGTTCTCCAGGCCCGCACATGCGCGTGGCATTGCCGAACCTGGATGATTTCAATCACACTGTGGTCTGTCAAACTCAGGTTACATTTACCCAGGAAAGCCGCCTGATCTGCTGCAACTCCCGGTGCGGCGGGGAACCATCATTCACCCCGCCCCCTTCCCTGAGTTGACACTGAGCGTCGCGGCGTGTTCAGGGACGTGGCTGCGCACCCACCAGAAGACGCTGCGCGATGGCACGCCGACGTAGGCTCCCCACGCGCGGCAGTCGCCATCAGCGCACGGGCCCCGTGAACGGGGCGTCGTCGAGTGCACGCAAGTGACTGGTTCGCGCTGGCCAACGCCAGTAATGTCGTCGCGGTGCGCTTGTCGCCGCAGGGGGGGAAGCGCAGCATCGCCGAGCGTGCGTCGTTAGGGGTGGCCGGGCATGCCGCTGAGTCTGTCGAACCGGGACCAGAATTCCGGTCACCTGTTCTACAACCGACGACTGCGTGCAGCGACCACCAGGTTCTCCGTGCGCATGAAGCACGACGACCGCAAACAGACCGCCGCTATCGTGCTGTCGATCGTCTTGATCCTGATCGGCATGGGCTGGATGCTGCTGCTCAACGTGCTGCGCCCAGCTGGCATTGTTCGGACGTCATCCATTGTCGGCGACCGTGATTCGGGTGCGATCTACGCGCGCATCGGCGGGCGGCTGTATCCGGCGTTGAACATCACCTCGGCGCGACTTGCCGTAGGCCACGCTGAGCCACCCACCTGGGTCAAACCCGCTGAGATCGCCAAATACCCGACCGGCCCCATGCTCGGTATTCCGGGTGCCCCGCCGTCATTGATCGCCAACACCGGCGCGCCTTCGGCCTGGGCTGTCTGCGACACTGCCGGCTCACCGCGCCGCGCCGAGCCGCCCGTGGTGACTGCGATTGCGGGAGTGTTGACTCCCCTCGGCCGCGCCGCACCGCTGGCGCCGGACACGGCCATCCTGACCCGCTTCCAGGGCGGGACCTACGTCATCTGGGGCGGCAAGCGGTCCCAAGTGGATCCCGCCGATCGAGCCACCACGCTCAGTCTCGGTCTCGACCCGGGGACCACAGCACCTGTCGAGATATCGCGGGCGCTGTTCGATGCGCTCCCCAGTACCGAACCCCTCCGCGTTCCGGTGATCCCGCTGGCAGGCACACCATCGCAATGGGTGCCCGGCTCCCAGGTGGGGACGGTGCTGGAGACCCGGACGTCCAGCGGGGGTTCGCAGTTCTACGTTCTGGTTCCCGACGGCGTCCAGAAGATCAGCAGCTTCGTCGCCGACCTGATCCGCAGCGCGAACTCGTTCGGCTCGGTGGCGCCGCTGATCGTCAGCCCCGACAAACTGCTCAAGATCCCGGAAGTGACCACCCTGCCCGTCGAGTACTACCCGCACGGCAGGCTCACATTCGTCGATACCGCGGCCGACCCGACTACCTGCGTGGCCTGGGAGAAGGCCTCCGGTGACCGCCAGGCGCGGATCACCCTGTACAGCGGACGCGGCCTGCCGGTGTCGCCGGAGATGGACAGCCGGATCGTCCGACTGGTGCGCGACGACCGCGGCCCCAACTCGGTGGTCGCCAACCAGGTGCTGGTGTTGCCGGGAGCAACCAACTTCGTCGCCTCCACCGGCGGACTGCCCGAGTCCGATACCCGCGAGGCGCTGTTCTGGTTGTCGCCCAACGGTGTCCGATTCGGCATCGCCGCCGACACCGATACCCTCCAGGGCCTCGGCCTGGACCCGGGCTCCGCGCAGCAGGCACCCTGGCCGCTCCTGCGCACGTTCGCCGGCGGTCCAGAACTGTCGCGGCGCGCCGCACTGCTGGCCCGCGACACCCTGGTGGCGCCCGGGGCCGTACAGCCGGTGGTACCCAGCAGCCAGCAGGGCGTCTCGGGAGGGCACTGACCGATGTCCAAGCGCGCATTCGTTCCCGTCCGCCTTCAGGTCCCTGAACCCAAGCCCGTGCGGGTCGCGCCCCGGGCGCCAGACGCACTTCCCGAACGCGAGCCGCGCAACCTCTGGGTGATGATCGGCCTACCCGCCCTGCTCGTGGCGCTGATCGGCACCATCGTCATGCTCTATGTCTCCGGTGTGCGCAACCTGGGGTCGGGCATGTTCCCCATGGTGGGCATGGCCGGGCTGGCGATGCTGATGTTCTCCGGGCGCTTCGGCCGGGCCCGCAAGATCAGCTGGGGCGAGCAGGAGAAGAATCGGCGCAGCTACCTGCGCTCCCTCGACAGCGAGCGTGACGAGATTCAGAAGGCCGTCTGCGCCCAACGCAGCGCCCAGGAGTCGGTGCACTCCACTCCGCTGGAGCTGGGCGCGGTCATCGGGGGCCCACAAATGTGGGAGCGCCGCCGCTCCGACGCGGATTTCCTGGACGTTCGGCTGGGCGTCGGGGTGCAGCATGCCCCGGACTCGGTGTTGTCGGTGCAGTGGCCGGAGATCCCCGTCGACGAGGAGTTGGAGCCCGTCACAGGCCAGGCGTTGCGCGACTTCATCCTGGAACAGCGCAAGATCCGTGACATCGCCAAGGTGGTGAACCTGCGCTCCCGCCCCGGTTTCAGCTTCATCGGAGAAGACCTCGACGGCATTCGCTCGCTGCTGCGTTCGATGCTCAGCGGGCTGGCGGTTTTCCACAATCCCCTCGACGTCAAGCTGATGGTGGTGACCCGGCACCCGGAGCTGTGGTCGTGGATGATCTGGCTGCCGCACAACCAACACGACGAACTGTTCGACGCCTGCGGGTGGCGAC